>CAUPNA010000132.1:0-12824 GCA_963512475.1 uncultured Undibacterium sp. | reverse complement strand
CTAACAGTTAGCAATTTTCTTTAAGCTGGAAAAACACCTGTTGATAAGTAACGGTCGCCCCGGTCACATACAATAAATACGATTGTCGCGTTCTCTACGGTTTCCGAAATTCTCAAGGCCACTTCGCATGCACCTGCGGCAGAAATACCACAAAAAATCCCCTCCTCTATCGCTAAACGTCGTGCCATTAATTCAGCATTTGCCTGACTAACGGACTCCACACTATCGACTTGTGCTTTGTTATATATCTTCGGCAAGTAGGCTTCTGGCCATTTTCTGATACCTGGTATCTGTGAACCATCCTCTGGTTGTACACCGATGATTTGTATACTTGAATTCTGTTCTTTCAAATAGGCTGAAACACCCATAATGGTGCCCGTAGTTCCCATCGCACTCACAAAATGACTAACCTGAGCTTTCGTATCACGCCAAATTTCCGGGCCTGTGCCTTCATAATGTGCCAAAGGGTTATCAGGATTAGCAAACTGATCCAAAATGACTCCACGTCCCTCTTTCTGCAGTTGCTCCGCCAAATCACGTGCGGTTTCCATACCACCAGCCTGTGGAGTCAAAATGATCTTTGCGCCATAAGCGGCCATGCTTTGACGCCGCTCTACACTGAGATGTTCTGGCATGAGTAAAACCATTTTATAACCACGCATCGCTGCAGCCATGGCCAAGGCGATCCCAGTATTACCACTAGTCGCCTCAATCAAGGTATCACCCGGCTTAATTTGACCACGAAGCTCGGCTCGTTTAATCATAGAAAGCGCAGGTCTATCTTTGACTGAACCAGCAGGATTGTTTCCCTCTAGTTTGCCTAAAATAATATTATTTCGACGCTGTGACTCCTCACTTGGCAAGCGCTGCAAGCGAACTAGCGGCGTATTGCCAATGGTGTCTTCGATCGTTATATAACTCATAGTAATAAGACGTAATAGAAAATCAAAATCACATTCTAAACCTTGTACGTACTTTCTGCTTAAAAGAGCGAAAACCCATCGATTTATATCAAGGATATTTAACAAATTTCACTAGAAAAAAAATCCCCACATTACTGTGAGGATTTTCTGTTTGCTTGGATTCATACATCCAAAACTACTTATTGTCGACTTTAGCAGAAGTTTTCGATTTAGCTGAATCGGCTTTAGCATCCGACTTCGCAACTGCTTGCGGAGCCGCCTTAGCTTGACCATTCACCGTTAGACCAGCATCAGACAATTTAATTGCATTTTTTCCGCCTATGCCTTTTACGCGCCCCTCAAAGTCCGCCCAATCTTTAAAACTACCACCTTTAGTACGTTCAGCCAAAATTGCTTTTGACTTCGCCGGACCTATTCCTTTTACGCCATCTAAAGCTGCTTGATCAGCTTTGTTCACATCCACATCGGCAAATGCAAAACTGATACTAGCGAACAAGGCAGCAACAGCAAATATGATCTTTTTCAACATCGTAAGCTCCAAAAAATGAATTTAATGAAATGTGATCTACTCGCAATAAAAATGTAAACTTATTATTGCAAATACATATTACATTAAATTTATTTAAAATCTACACTTATTGAAATAATTCCTCTCTAGTGACGGTCGCTGTTCCCAATTTACCAACAACAATGCCACCGGCTTGATTTGCGATTAGGACGGCATCGTGCAAATTTTTGCCCTCTGCCAACATCGCGGCGACAGTTGCGATCACTGTATCACCAGCGCCTGATACATCAAATACCTCGCGTGCCATTGCTGGCACATGAAGTATTTCTTCATCAGTAAATAAAGTCATCCCCTCTTCCGACCGTGTTAGCAATAAGGCTGAGATATCCAGCTCTTTACGCAGTGCATGTGCCTTCTTGGTCAAGTCAGCTTCGTCTTTCCAATTGCCAATCACCTGACGCAATTCCGACTTGTTTGGTGTCAATAAGCTGGCGCCTTCATAAATCGAGTAATCACTCCCCTTGGGATCAACCAACACGTATTTGCCTAGCTGTTTTGCGTGGGCTATCATTGTCGCGACGTTCACCAGACTACCTTTGGCGTAGTCGGACAAGACGATCACATCATGCTCGGCAATGAGGCTATTAAAACGTGACAATTTATCCTGCAAGATCTGCTCTGTCGGCTTCTCTTCGAAATCGATGCGGATCAATTGCTGTTGGCGACCAATCACACGTAATTTAATAATTGTCGAGATACTAGGGTCGTGGTTCAGATAACTACGAATTCCAACTTCGCTCAACAAAGTCTCGACATTGCGACCGGCCTCGTCTTCACCAATCACACCTAGCAAGCTGGTTTCTATGCCTAATGCTACGGCATTACGCGCAACATTAGCGGCACCGCCAAGGCGTTCTTCGCGTCGCTCGACGCGGACGATAGGAACGGGGGCTTCAGGTGAAATACGATTGACCTCACCAAACCAATAGCGGTCCAACATCACATCGCCTGCCACCAAAATACGTTTTTGTGTACTCGTCATAGTTTTATATTGGCTTAGTTTTGACTTAATTTTGCGTCAGTGCGGCGCGACCAATCGCGTGATATTCAATGCCTAAAGATTTAACCGAACGTGGATCATATAAGTTACGGCCATCAAAAATAACTGCATGCTTTAAGCTAGCTTTCACTTGATTCAAATCGGCGGAGCGAAAGGTTTTCCATTCCGTGACAATCACTAAAGCATCAGCCGCTGGCAACGCCGCTTGTGGATCTGCTGCAAAACTAATCTTGTTCAGCAACTCAGGTTCATCTGCGAAATCGAGCGCCAACACACGCTGTGCCTCATTGATTGCAACTGGATCAAAAGCCACAATGCTTGCGCCTGCGCGCAATAACTCTTGTATCAACACCCGCGAAGAGGCAGCACGCATATCGTCAGTGTCCGGTTTAAAGGCCAAACCCCATAGTGCAAATTTCAAGCCTTGCAAATTCTTACCGTACTTCGCAAAAATTTTTGCACCTAGCACATGTTTCTGATTTTCGTTGACGTCTTCAACTGCCTGCAAGATTTTCAATTCATGGCCGTATTCTTGCGATGTGCGCACTAGAGCTTGAACATCCTTCGGAAAGCAAGAACCACCGTAACCACAGCCAGCCATCAGAAATCCTGGACCGATTCGGGGATCAGAACCTATGCCCTGACGCACTGCCTCGATGTCAACACCAACGCTATCTGCCAAGTTCGCCAATTCATTCATAAACGAAATACGTGTCGCCAACATCGCATTTGCGGCGTATTTTGTAAATTCAGCGGATCTCACATCCATCCAATAAATTTGATGTCCAGCGGCTTCAAAACTTGAATAGACTTCACGCATGACTTGTTGCGCGTGCAGACCTTGTACGTCATTGCCATGACCAATCACGAGGCGATCCGGTTTCATGAAATCGGCAACAGCTGCGCCCTCTTTCAAAAATTCAGGATTTGAAGTGACTGCATAATCCAAATCGGATAGACGATCCTTCAACTCTTCCGCAATCGCAGCAGAAACACGATCTGCTGTACCAACCGGGACGGTCGATTTATCGACAACAACTTTAAAACTCGTCATGTGCCTACCGATATTTCGGGCAGCGGCAACCACATATTGCAGATCCGCAGAACCATCTTCATCCGGTGGCGTACCAACCGCGATAAACTGTACTTCACCATGTGCGACACTAGCGGCGACGTCAGTAGAAAAGCGTAAGCGCCCAGCAGCGACATTGCGCGCCACAACTTCATCTAGACCTGGTTCGTGAATTGGAATACCGCCGCCATTCAAAATATCGATCTTGCGCTGATCCACATCCAAACAAAACACATCGTGACCAACTTCAGCCAAACATGCGCCAGTCACCAAACCCACATAACCTGTACCTACTATTGTTATTTTCATTTTTTAGAAATTTCTATGCAAAAACTATTCTTGAAGGTCCACTTAAAAACCTCTCAACGCCGAGACGCAGAGACTCTGAGATATCAAAAAGGAGAGGAAAAGCAAAGCCAAAATTACATTTTGCTTTGCTCGACACTCCTCCGGGCCTCCGCTTATCGGCGTTGAGGGATTTTGAATTTCCTAATTCATCACATTCAGTTCTTCAGTCCGGCGCGGTGGATAAGTTTCCCACTTACTACAACCAGGACATTGCCAATAGAATTGGCGTGCTTTAAAGCCGCAATGGGTGCATTGGTAGCGTGTGAACTTCTGCGCATAGCCACTGACCAGATTTTTAACGATAGAGAGCTCTGGCAGCACTTCTGGTGGCGCGACCATCATGCGGGCATCGAGTAATTTATCTAAGCCCAATAAGGTCGGGGTGCGACGCAATTCATTACTCACTAATTGATTCGCCTCTGTCGCAGTTTCTAACTCTAAAGTCGCTTTAAACACAACTTCAAGTAGATCGATAGACGGCGTTTCTGCCATATACGATTTCAACAAGTTAAGCCCTTCGTGCGGTCGCTCTAATTTGCGGTAGCCATCCATTAAGCGTTGCGCCACCAAAGCCACATGCGGCACGCTTTGTTGCTCCACTCGACGCCAAGCCAATACCGCTTGTTCGACATCCCCTTTAGCCAAGTGAATATCGCCCGTTAGAATCGCTGCACGGACATTATGACGGTCGGTGGCGATCGCCTTTTCTAACATTACCATCGCGGCTTCAGGATGCGTATGCACCAATTCATCTTGCGCGATTTCACAGTAGAATTGGGCAATCTCTTTTTGTCTGCCACCGGCGCCCGATTCTTGCAAAGCATGGGCGGCATCTATCGCGCGCAACCATTCTTTTTCACGTTGATAAATTTCCAGCAAAGCCTTGCGTGCCGGAATGGCGTATTGACCTGCAACCAATTGATTAAAGGTTTCTTCAGCGCGATCTAATAAACCGGCCTTCAGATAATCCTGCCCTAATTCAAACATCGCTTGCGTCTGCTGCTCTATCGGCAAATCCGGGCGGGATAATAAATTTTGATGAACACGAATTGCACGCTCGGTTTCACCACGTCGACGGAATAGATTACCGAGCGCAAAATGTAATTCGACCGTCTCAGGATTGAGTTTCAAGATTTCGATAAAGGCGTCAATCGCTTTATCAGGTTGATCATTTAGGAGGAAATTTAAGCCTTTAAAATAACCTTTTGGTAGGCTGCTTGATTCTGAGATCAACTGACGGATATCGACCCGCGCAGCAATCCAACCAAGGCTAAAAAAGAGAGGAATACCTAGTAACCACCAGATTTCAAATTCCATAGTGACGGGTCTCAGTGGGAGAATTAAATATTAAGATTTAAGAATTACGGATCACGTTAGGAATCGCGTCAGGCGTCGGTGCCTGATTTGCAGCTGCCTGTTCAAGTTGACGCTCTTTTTCGATTTCTGCAATGGTCTTTTTGTGACGCGAGATATCACGTCGATGACGGAACACCATCGGTGCCATCGCAAGTAGACAAAACACGGCGCCAGCAACAAAAAAACATAACAACAAGATGACCAAAGGTGCCGATTGCTGGTAGCCCCAGAAATACTCAAGTGTCACGATCTTATCGTTCTTCAGGGCAAAACCTAAAAAAGCAATAAAGACCAGCAGCCAAATAAATTTAGAAATAATTTTCATAGTTAACCTAAGTTGCCTAAGTTACGAATAGCAATCAAAGTGGTACATGTTCAGGAATCAGTCTAGTTACCAATACCGATTCACCGACATACACAAGACAATGACTCAACAAATGAAATTGTACGTGAAAAAAAACGGCATATCGGAAATCCGTTATGCCGTTTTGTTTTCTTAGTGCAAATTACTCACTTTTTCCACACCTGATCACACTTTAATCATGCAGTATGGGCTGACCGACAGTCGCATCTACCCGTTCGCGCAATTCCTTACCTGGTTTGAAATGTGGCACCCGTTTTTCAGGCACCATCACTTTGTCACCGGATTTAGGATTACGTCCAATTCGGGGTGGACGGCTATTTAAAGCGAAACTACCAAAGCCACGAATTTCTATGCGCTGACCAGTGGCCAAAGCATCAGACATCGCGTCCAAAATAGTTTTGACGGCGATATCCACATCTTTAGCTACCAGTTGTGGATACCGCTCGGCCAGACGAGCAATCAGCTCTGACTTGGTCATAAATGAAGCCTCTGACTAGGTCGTTGCTTAGTTTTTACTATTATCGAGCTTAGCTTTCAACAAAGCACCGAGGCTTGTTGTGCCAGAAGCTGCATTGGAGTCCGTAGACATCTTTTGCATTGCTTCTTGTGTTTCAGCGCTATCTTTTGCTTTGATAGACAATTGAATACCACGTGCTTTACGGTCGATGTTCAATACCAAAGCTTCAACAGAGTCGCCAACTTTCAAGTGTGTACCAGCATCTTCCACGCGATCACGGGAGATTTCTGATGCGCGCAAGTAGCCTTCAACTTCGTCAGCCAATTGAATCACTGCGCCTTTAGCTTCAACAGATTTCACTGTACCAGTGACCAATGCGCCTTTGTCGTTCATTGCGCAGTAGTTGTTGAATGGATCGCCTTCCAATTGCTTAACGCCCAAGGAAACGCGCTCACGCTCAACGTCGATCGCCAATACGATGGCTTCCAACTCGTCACCTTTCTTGAAGCGACGAACTGCTTCTTCGCCTGTTTCGTTCCAAGACAAATCAGACAAATGCACCAAACCATCGATGTTGCCTGTCAAGCCAATGAACACGCCGAAGTCAGTGATAGACTTGATTGCGCCACGAACTTTATCGCCTTTTTTGAAGTTCAAAGAGAAGTCATCCCATGGATTTGCTTTGCACTGTTTCATGCCCAAGCTGATACGACGACGTTCTTCGTCGATTTCCAGAACCATAACTTCAACTTCGTCGCCCAATTGAACAACTTTGTTTGGTGCAACGTTTTTGTTTGTCCAATCCATTTCTGAAACGTGGACCAAACCTTCGATACCTTGCTCGACTTCAACGAACGCACCGTAGTCAGTGAGGTTCGTTACTTTACCGAACAAACGTGTGTTTGCTGGGTAACGACGTGCCAAACCTGTCCAAGGATCGTCGCCCAATTGCTTAACGCCCAGGGACACACGGTTTTTCTCTTGATCAAATTTGAGGATCTTAGCAGTGATTTCTTGACCAACTGTAAGCACTTCAGATGGGTGACGCACACGACGCCATGCCAAATCTGTGATGTGCAACAAGCCATCGATACCGCCCAAATCAACAAACGCACCGTAGTCAGTGATGTTTTTAACCAAGCCAGTAACCACTGTGCCTTCTTTCAGGTTTTCCATCAATTTCTGACGTTCTTCACCCATAGAAGCTTCAACAACGGCACGACGTGACAACACAACGTTGTTACGCTTACGGTCGAGCTTGATAACTTTGAATTCCATAGTCTTGCCTTCGTAAGGAGTTGTATCCTTAACTGGGCGTGTATCAACCAAAGAACCTGGCAAGAAAGCGCGGATGCCGTTCGTGAGAACCGTCAAACCACCTTTAACTTTACCATTAACAGTACCGATAACCATTTCGCCAGACTCAAGCGCTTTTTCGAGAGCGAGCCATGATGCCAAACGTTTTGCTTTGTCGCGGGACAAGATTGTGTCGCCGAAACCATTTTCCAATGATTCGATCGCTACGGATACGAAATCACCGATGTTAACTTCCAATTCACCTTGGTCGTTTTTGAATTCTTCAACAGGGATGAAGGCTTCTGATTTGAGGCCAGCATTAACGATCACGAAGTTGTGGTCGATGCGAACGACTTCAGCAGAAATCACTTCGCCAGAGCGCATATCTTGGCGGGATAAAGATTCTTCGAACAGGGCTGCGAAACTATCAGCTCCAGTTGCGTAATCTTGAGTCATGAATACAGTAGACATAATTTTTACGAGTTAGCCGGAATAGGACAAAAGGTCTATTTACCGGGTTGGATTAAACAACCCCATTTTGATTTTGCATTGAAGTAAAAACAAAGTGGGAACTAAAACGCGTTAAGAATTGTTCAAGCAATTCAGCAGACGAACCAAATTGATTTCTAACTTTTTATCGCGTTTGCGTAGAGACTGAGGATCTGATGCACTGCTTCATTCGCAGTAATATGAGACGTATCGAGTATGAACGCATCTGGTGCGGGTTTGAGAGGCGCTTCTGTGCGAGCCATGTCGCGGGCATCACGTTCTGTCAAATCTTTTACCAAGTCTTCCATATTAGCAGGAAAACCCTTTTCAATCAATTGCTTATAGCGACGATTTGCACGTGCTTCCACACTTGCTGTCAAAAATACCTTTTGAACCGCATCTGGAAAGATCACTGTTCCCATATCGCGTCCATCGGCCACCAAACCAGGTACTTGTCGAAATGACACTTGCAGTTCGACAAGCGCCTTGCGCACCAATGGTAAAACTGCAATTTTAGAGGCAGCAACGCCAATCGCTTCTTCTCTCACGGCATCTGTGACATCGCCATCAGCAAGAAAAACATGCCCCTTTTCAAAACGACACGGTAGGACTCGTGCCAAATCGGCTATTTCTTGCTCTTCCCACAAATCTATTCCATGACGTACCGCGGACAAAGCCGTCAAGCGATACAGTGCGCCGGAATCGAGGTAGTGAAAACCCAATTGTTTGGCAACCCGATGAGCTACCGTACCTTTACCGGACGCGGTAGGACCATCAATACTAATAACAGGAAAATTGGTGGAACCGTTCAAAATAAGTCCTCGTGTTTGATCTTAACAAAGGCTTCGAAGAAGTCAGGGAAAGTCTTAGCAACACATTTAGGATCATTAATCCGCATCGCTGCACCTCGCCTCGCGACACCGTCCAAAGTAGCCAAGGAAAAGCACATCGCCATCCTGTGATCATCATAAGTATCTATCGTCGCTGGCGCAAGTTCGGCAGGTGGTGTGACAGTCATAAAATCTTGACCTTCCTCAACGATTGCGCCAAGTTTGCGCAATTCTGTTGCCATTGCCACAATACGGTCGGTTTCTTTGACGCGCCAGCTTTCAATATTGCGTAGTGTTGTGGTGCCATTCGCATACAAAGCAGCGATCGCAATGGTCATTGCCGCATCAGGAATATGGTTGAAATCCATATCAATCGCTTGCAAGGCGCCCCGCGTTTCCGCTTCTATCCAATTATCACCCATGGTGATTTTAGCGCCCATTTTCTCTAAGGCTTCAGCAAAACGGACATCACCTTGTATGCTATTTTTACCCACACCCTCAACCCGAATTGGACCACCAGCAATCGCACCTGCTGCTAAGAAATAAGAAGCTGATGAGGCATCACCTTCTACATAAATAACACCGGGCGACACGTAATGCTGACCTGCTTTGATGGTAAATCGCTGCCAACCATCGCGCACCACTTCAACGCCAAAACGCGCCATCAAGTTTAATGTGATTTCTATATAGGGTTTGGAAATCAAATCGCCAACAACCTCAATCACCACGTCGCTATGATGTGCTGCCAACGGCGATGCCATCAGTAAAGCAGTTAAGAATTGACTGGAAACATTCCCTTTCACTTGCATCTTTTGCGCATGAATATGGCCGCGTTTGATATGCAATGGTGGATAACCTGGATTACCGGCGTAATCAATTTGCGCACCAACCGCATTCAAGGCATCGACCAAATCTCCGATGGGACGCTCATGCATGCGCGCCACACCGTGCACATTGTAATCACCACCTAAGACTGCCAATGCCGCGACCAAAGGACGAATTGCTGTACCAGCATTGCCCATAAACAAATCAGCATGATGATTCGGGAATACACCATTAGCGCCGATCACAGTGTAATTGTGTGAGTCACCTTCTTGCGTCCAATGCACCCCAAGTTTTTGCAAAGCATTCAACATCACCATGGTGTCGTCCGATGCCAACAAATCGTAAATCTGCGTTGCGCCTTTAGATAGAGCGGCTAACAATAAAATACGATTTGAAATGCTTTTGGAGCCTGGCAGTCGCACAGTGCCTTGCACTTTCATGACCGGATGCAAATCGAGGTGATGTGGGTATTGTTTGCTATGTTCTTTCATGCTTTTTCTCAATCATTTCACTACTGAATTTTATCTAGGTTGGGCGCGCCCATTTGCACCGCGCTCTCAAAAATTTGGTGCGCACTGCGCACCCTGGTTAGCACCAATTAATCGCCACCATCTTTGTTCTGCGCCTCTGCTGCTTCGATTGCCGTAATCCAATTCACCCGAGCTTTTTGTGCACGGCTGTAAATCAATTCTAAAGCAAGGCTGTCACTGGCTTCCAAACTAGCACGCAATTGTGTCAATTTAAGGCAATAGGAATCAAGTTCCTCCAAAATCGCATCACGATTCGCCAAACTGATGTCGCGCCACATTTCTGGTGAGGACCCTGCGATACGGGTGAAGTCACGAAAGCCGCTGGCAGCATATTGAAACAAGCGATCCGCATGCGGTTTTGCCGCAATGTCGTCGACCAGCGCATACGCCAACAAATGCGGCAAATGACTGACCGAAGCGAAAACTTGATCGTGCTCTTTAGGGCTTAAATGATGAATAATCGCACCACATAAACGCCAGGCTCGCGCAACTAACTCGACTGCTTGATCGGCATTTTCTGGCAAGCGTGTGACAACGGTTTTTTTACCGACATACAAATCATCAATCGCCGCTTCTGGACCATTTTTCTCCCGCCCTGCAATCGGATGGGCTGGTACAAATTGCGAGATCTTTTCTGCCAAAGAATTTCGCGCCGCCAATACCACATCAGCCTTCGTACTTCCGGCATCCGTCACGATCGTGTGTGCTTGCAAATACGGATAAATCGCGCTGAGTATTTTGGCGGTTTGTGCAACGGGTGTGGCGATCACGATCAAATCTGCATCGACGACGGCGGACGCCATATCGTCGGTAAAGCTATCGATGATACCAAGCCGTTTTGCAGTCTCCAAAGAGGTCAGATGTCGATCTACACCGACAATATGCTTGACCGCTTGCGCCTTCTTCAAAGATAAAGCGAAGGAGCCGCCGATCAGGCCAACGCCGATCAAGACTATTTTATTAAAAAGTGGACGCGCTTGCGAATCGTCATTTTTCATACGAAAACCAATTTATTTATTTTCAAATCGTCGCCCCTGCATAGGCAGAAGCCCGGTGCCTTTTGCTTAGTTCACGAACATCACTAGACTCCTGCCTTCACGGGAATGACAGCGCCTCAGGCCTAGAGAATTCAAAAACACCTTTGCATCAAATTGTAGGGCGGGTGAAACCTGCGCCGTCAGTCCATCGTACTGCTGCGCAGCGCAGCGGGTATCACGCTAACCCGCCCTATGAAATCGCGTCGATACTCCGATCAAACCGTGCAAGGATATGATCCCAAAATCTTAAAGAAAGCCGCATCCTGATTCAGTTCTTCCATCGCCGCTTTCACCTTAGCGTCCATCACATGCCCTTCGACATCTACGTAGAAGTAATACTCCCAGTTGCCCGTACGCGCAGGTCGTGATTCAAAACGCGTCATCGAGACGCCGTGCTTCGATAAAGGTGCCAACAAGTTGTAGACCGCACCAGCTTTATTGGGCGTAGCGAGCACGATAGAAGTTTGATCTTTACCGCTCGGTGTCGTATTCAAACGCCCGACTACCGCGAACCTTGTGCGATTATGCGGATCATCCTGAATATGCGCACTGACAATGCCGAGATTGTATTGATGTCCAGCGATTTCACTGGCAATCGCAGCAACACTGTAATCAGCGGCCGCCATGCGTGCCGCTTCGGCATTCGATGCCACTGCTTGGCGTTCGACATGCGGGTAGTGTTGATTGAGCCAAGCCTGACATTGCGCCAAAGCCTGTGAGTGCGCACAAATACGTGTCACCCCTTCCATCGTGCCGGATTTACTCATCAAGCTATGTTGAACAGCAATCGCCACTTCACCGCTGATGGCGAGACTAGTTTGCAAGAGCAAATCTAGCGTGCGATTGATCGCGCCTTCTGATGAATTTTCAATCGGAACAACACCAAAATCTGCAGTACCCGCTTCGGTCGCACGAAACACTTCATCGATTGAAATACAGGGTAATGCTTCGATCGCATGGCCGAATTGTTTGTAGACCGCCTGTTCACTAAAAGTACCAACAGGACCAAGAAATGCAACTACCACGCGACGTTCCAAAGCACGGCACGCGGACATCACTTCGCGGAAAATCAATTGAATATCATCGTTCAGCAAAGGGCCCGTATTTTTCGCTGCCATATTGCGTAAAACTTGCGCTTCGCGCTCCGGTCTAAACACAGGCGCGTTGGTTTCCGCTTTCACGTGACCAACTTCTTGCGCAACATGAGCGCGTTGATTCAGCAATTCCAAAATCGCCGCATCAATGGCGTCGATTTTCTCTCTCAGAGGGAGTAATTTATTGTCGTTCATTTGAAAACCTAAAAACCGTTTTTAGATCAACTGCACACATCGCGCAATTGAAAATTAAATAATATGCTCAATCTTATTCAAGCTTTTGACTTGATTCATCAGCGCCACGGTTTCTAGGTGATGGTGGATACCATGCGAAGAAAGGGCTGATGATTTCAGATGTAAATTTGTTCGCTACTAAACGAACCAAAGCAATCGTCATACGAACTATTTAGTAGACATCAGTTTATTAAACCCCTTCAGGATTCTGCTGCGATTCTTTACCAAAACCACGTAACTCGGCAAGCGCGATATGAACCTCGCAAAATCCCAATTACAATTTAACATATGTCGTAATTCTGTTTTCGCACCTGAAACCCGTGCTCGCAAAATCGTCAAATAATCGTCATTCCATGCCCAAACAATACCTTCAACGACACTTACTTGCAAAAACGCTGCAT
>CAUPNA010000131.1:0-12955 GCA_963512475.1 uncultured Undibacterium sp. | reverse complement strand
GGCATCATCGCAGGTGCTGGTGGCGCCGCCCATTTGCCGGGCATGATCGCAGCGAAAACCATCGTGCCAGTGTTTGGTGTGCCTGTACCATCGAAGTATTTGCGTGGTGAGGACTCTTTGCTGTCTATCGTGCAAATGCCTAAAGGTATTCCAGTGAATACTTTCGCCATTGGTGAAGCTGGTGCTGGTAATGCTGCCTTGGCTGCGATTGCCATGTTGGCGACGACAGATGACGCAATGGCGGCGAAGTTAGAAGCTTTCCGCGCCAAGCAAACGCAGGTCGCGCGCGATATGCACTTGCCTTTGTAGTAGAAGCACAATTTCAGCTTCACTAGAAATCTATTGCGTTAGAAGTACAAAGTATTCTGTACTGCTAATTTGAAGCGAAGGCCAGTCAGGCGTCATCCCTGCGTAAGCAGGGATCCAGTGTCTTTAGGCTTTTACGCCGCTGGATTCCCGCCTCCGCGGGAATGACAGTAAATGAGTTGCAGTCGCTTTAGATCTTGTTTTTAAAATTCGTACTTGCATCAAATCTCGTTTCAAATCGCATTTAATTTGTATAGCACCAGCATGGAAAAACCAACGATGTCCATTTCTACAAACAACACCAATCCACAATTCCCCAACAACAAATCCAGCATGTTAGGCATGGTTGGTGGTGGACAATTGGGACGCATGTTTGTGCATGAAGCACAGGCGCTGGGTTTTAAGGTCATGGTGTTAGAACCTGAAGCGGGCAGCCCTGCTGCACATGCAGCGGATGCACATATACAAGCTGCCTATGATGATGCGTCGGGTTTGAAGAAATTAGCAGATGCTTGTGCTTCATTCACCACAGAATTTGAAAATGTACCGGCAAGCAGTCTGGCGAAATTAGCAGAAACTGGCTTTGTTGCCCCAAGTGCGGCTTGCGTATCGATCGCCCAAGATCGTATCGAAGAGAAAACATTCTTCACACGTTGCGCACCACAAACGGGTATCTTGCCCGCACCGCATGCGGTCTTGCATACAGCGGGTGATTTGGAAAAAGTCAGCGACGATTTATTCCCTGGCATTTTGAAAACAGCGCGCATGGGCTATGACGGTAAAGGTCAAGTGCGTGTCAAAACTGTAGAAGAATTGCGTACCGCATTCGCCAACTTAGATGGTGTGGTCTGCGTGCTGGAAAAAATGCTGCCACTCGCGTATGAAATTTCTGTCTTGGTAGCACGCGGTGCTGATGGTCAAGCCGTCGTGTATCCGATTGCAGAAAACGTGCATCGTGATGGCATCTTGTTCACAACCACCGTGCCTAGTCCACATGTCTCTGCCGAAGCAGCTTTGAAAACCCAAAACGCGGCGTTGAAACTGGTTGCCGATATCAATTACGTCGGCGTGCTCTGCATAGAATTTTTTGTATTACAAGACGGTTCAGTAGTCGTCAATGAAATGGCACCGCGCCCACACAATAGCGGTCATTACACGATTGATGCATGCGTGACCAGTCAATTCGCGCAACAAGTCAGAGCGATGGCGCGTTTGCCTTTGGGTGATGTGCGTCAGCATTCGCCATGCGTGATGTTGAATATTCTTGGCGATATTTGGTTTGACGATGTTGAACAAAATACTGAACGACAGCCTGCTTGGGATAAAGTCTTAGCCTTACCATCAGCGCATTTGCATCTATACGGCAAGGCAGAAGCACGTCGTGCCCGCAAGATGGGACACATCACCTTTATCGCGCCTAGCTTAGAACAAGCGCAAGACGAGATGCGTCAAGCCTGTGAAATTCTCGGCATCGCTGTTTGATCAGGCAGAGGTTGAGATTGGATTCTTCTGAACAAATTCTTGCCGCTGCACGTGCCTTAGAGCAGGGCGCATTAGTCGGCTTTCCGACAGAAACCGTGTATGGCCTAGGTGCCGATGCGGAGAACGTTGACGCGGTCGCGAATATTTATCGAGCTAAGGGACGTCCATCGAATCACCCAGTGATTGTGCACGTCGCACCGGACGCGGATATTGCTTACTGGGTCAAAGAGATTCCAGCGCCAGCGCAAGCACTGATCGATGCCTTTTGGCCTGGACCTTTGACCTTGATTTTGAAGCGTGCTGACCGTATCCCCGATGCGGTTTCTGGCGGTCAGGATTCGATTGGTGTCCGTTGTCCCTCACATCCTGTCGCTCAAGCTTTGTTGCGGGCTTTTAAAGGCGGTCAAGGCGGTGTCGCCGCGCCGTCAGCCAACAAATTTGGGCACGTCAGTCCAACCAAAGCGGAACACGTCTTAGAAGAATTCCCCGCCGAAGTGGCGAACGGCATGATTGCAGCGGTACTCGATGGTGGACAAAGTGATGTAGGCATAGAATCGACGATCGTTGATATGAGCCGCTTAGCAACGCATGGCCCAGTTCTCTTGCGCCCTGGTCATATCACTGCCATACAATTGGAGCAGGTGTTGGGTGTGCCAGTGAAGGCGCCAGATCAAGCAGCACCACGTGCATCAGGCACTTTGGAAGCACATTACGCACCGAGTACGCCAGTGGCAATGGTGGCGGTGGAAGATTTAGAGCCTACGATTTCACAATTGTTCGCGGCGGGAAAACGTATTGCTGTGATGGCATATGAACCGCATACAGCCTATCCACAACTGCAAGGCTGGCGTCAACTCAATCCTGATCCTGTTTCCTACGCCCATGATCTGTACGCCGATCTGCGCGAACTCGATCATGTAAATGCCGATATTATTTTGGTGGAAGCGCTACCAGAAAAAAGAGAGTGGCAGGGCGTAAGTGACAGACTACGCCGTGCCGCTTTTGATTCACAGGGCATACTTGAACGTATGCTGATAAAGAAAATCTAAGCTTGATTTTGTAAGCTTAGATAAACTACGCCACGCGGAAATTGGCGATTTCTTCTTGCAAGACGTCTGCCTGTTGCGTCAATGCGCCTGATGCTGCGCTGGTTTCCTCGACTAATGCTGCGTTTGATTGGGTGCTTTCATCGAGTTCGCTAATCGAAATGCCGACTTGCGCCACGCCAGTCGCTTGTTCTTTTGCAGAGACAGAAATATCACTTAAAAACAAACTAATCTGTTTCGCGTTGGTGACCATGGTATTCATGGTGACGCCCGCTTGTTGCACCACCGCTGAGCCACTCGCGATTTGGCCAACGCTAGCTGAAATGAGGGCTTTGATTTCGCGTGCAGCATCTGCACTTCGATGGGCGAGCGTTCTAACTTCACTTGCGACGACGGCAAAACCACGGCCAGATTCGCCAGCTCGAGCTGCTTCAACGGCGGCATTCAAGGCAAGAATATTGGTTTGGAAGGCAATGCCATCGATGACACCGATAATGTCGCTGATCTTGTGAGAGGAGTTGTGAATATTTTCCATGGTTTGCACTACCGAATGGATGATCTTGCCGCCACTCTCTGCCACTTGCGCATTCTCCGTTGCAAATTTCGCTGCCATTGACGCTTTTTCGGCAGACTGCCCGACGGTAGCACCGATTTCCTCCATTGCGGCAGCTTGTTTCTCTAGTTCAGCGGCAGCGGTCTCGGTGCGTGCGGACAAATCCAGACTAGCGGAAGCTATCTCAGAGCTGGTGGCATGCAAAGCACGCGCAGAATGCCTGACAGTTCTTATTAATTCATGCAGGGCGTTGTAGGTCTGCTGTAAATCATGCAGCACCTCGGCGGTTTCGTCGCTGCCAAAAGGCTTACCCGGGATGTTGCGCAAATCGCCTTGTGCCACTTCTCCAAGGTGCCTGCGCATGAGCTTAAATCCGCCATCGACCACTAAAAAGAAACAATAGAAGCAATATAGTGCCATCAGGACGGTAACAACGATTAATATGCCGATGAGGTACAGTTCACGCACTAGTGTATTAATCCTTCGCTCTATAGCGTGATCTAGTTCCTGTATGATACGTGAGGTCAAGAGATAGCTATCTTTAATCGTAATATTGGCCAAATTTAGAAATTTAGTTTGCGTTTCTGCGCCAAATACTTGGGAATCAATAATATTTTTCTCAGCAAAAGCATAAAACTCAGTTTTTTCGGCGAGTACCTCGTTAAAGTTCAGTTTGGATTTGAGATCTGAACTACCGACAGACGCCTTCGTAAGACTATCGTTCAGATTGCGAAATTGAAATTCGGCGACCGGAATCAACTGGTCTAAGTTTTTCTGTTGTGCTGCAGTTATTTCTCCAGATTTTAAGACGGCATTACCCACCAAGCCTATCTTATCGGAATACTCCAAAATATCTGGCAGTCTAAGAAAAGCCGCATCCATCATGTAATAGGAATCGACTTCTGGATCTAGTGTTAGGTTTGAATTATCCGCTACGTTCATCATTAGCGTGATCAGAGAGGCGATGAAGTCGCTGTGAACTTGAAAGATGACGGGAGCACCTGTCGCATTATTAGTTTTTTCAAATGCAGTTTTGGTCGCAGCGTAGGCTTTGTCAACGTCAAGTGCAGTTCCTAAATGTTGATGCGTCGCCTCGAGCTTAATTAGTGCCGCCTGCAACTTCTCTTTAGTGGCAGTCGCTGCACTGGCAGCGCTTGGGTCAACACTGGCTGCCAAGGAATCGCGCCTAAATTGTTGTGCGAGATCCATGACGGGAAAAATTTCTCGATTGTAAGCAATTCCAATTCGTTCTTTTTTAGCAAATGAAATCTGCGTCATCTCACTTGAATAGAAAAACCACGTGAGCGTCCCAAGTGGAAGGGTAAGGAGCATTAGTATTAATGCCGCTTTCGTGCGAAATTTCATTCTCGCCATGATGCTCACCCCTAGACTCCATACGGGGTTGGTATAAAAATCACTGGCATCCATTTCAGCTGATTTTGGCGCTGCTAGAAATTCTTTCATAGCAGGGCTGACACGAACAATCTTACTCATAGTATCCAAGCTTTCAAAGAATAGTGAAACTGGGCAGTAAACGTGACTGAGTACCAATATACCGTAAAATCATTTTTTTTTTTGATATAAAATTTCTTCGGTGAAATATTTTCTGGGTCGATGTTTTAAAACAACTTTTTACTCAGCTAATTTGTAAAAAATCGTGAAATTTCCGTCTGTATTTGTTCTTTTTTGACAGGTTTTGCGATGCAAGCATCGGCGCCCAGTGCTTTGAGTTTGCGTATGTCTTCTGGTTCGGAATGGCCACTTACCATGATGATAGGTAAATGAGAGGCGGTATGGGCTTCATTTTTTCTTATCGCGATGAGTGCTTCTAGGCCGTCCATTTCGGGCATCACCACATCAAGAAAAAGTAGATCAAATTTTTGTCTTTTTAGTGCAACTAAAGTCGCTTTCCCATCATCCACTGTGGTGCAGTTATGTCCCATCGATTCAAGATGGATGACGAGCATTCTTTGCATAAAGAAATCGTCATCGGCAATCAGAATATCGAGTTTGCTCTTTGATTTTGGCGCGTATCCAAGGGGCATGATGTTTATCTTTGAAAGATGGTAGTCAAGGTCGAAAGGGCTTTGCCGCATCAGACGACTAAAAGCTAAGCACGTTATTTTGACGGTACCAATAAGAATGTATCAGACCTTGGCAGATTTTGGTTGATTGCTGAGCTTAAAGTTTTGTGGCGGGGAGGCTTAGGGGGTAATGCTGTTCAGTCAAGCCTAATGCATCGTTTCGTCATCCCTGCGTAGGCAGGGATCTAGCGTCTTTAGGCTTTGACGTCTGCTGTTGCGGGAATGACGAGATATGGAACAGAGCTTCACTGAACTGTATTGCAGATTTAGGCGGGGGGCGTTTCCGACAAGCTCTGACTAGGCTGGGGCTATCCAGCCTAGCGTATTTATAGCGAATTTATAGCGAATTTACAGCGTACAGCGATGGACAGTTTTTACTTATAAATGAGCTTCATTGCCAAAATGAACGCCGATAAAGAAAGTGAAATAACATTCGCCACAATAATCGGCCATGCACCCAGCATCAAGCCATAGATCAGCCAACCAACCGTGCCCGTGGCCATGATGCAATACATGCCAAGTGAAACGCCCTCTGCACGCTTGCGGCGCCAGGTTAGCCATGCTTGTGGAATGAAGGCGCTAGTGGTCAGGAAGGCGGCTATATAGCCTACGATGTCTAGTTGTGTCATAGCGCTTTACTTGTCAGAAATTGACCGTGATGAAATACTAAAGGCGCTTGATTTTTTGATGCACATTGCTCAACTTCGCCGACGAAGATCACGTGATCACCTTCAGGGTAACGGCTGCGATTGAAGCATTCGAACCAGGCTGAAGCGCCTTTTAAAATAGGCAAGCCGGTGCGGGATAATGTGTATTCAACACCAGCGAACCTATCTTCGCTGCGACTGGCAAATTGTTCTGCCAGATGGCGTTGATCTGCCGCCAAGACATTGATCACATAGTGAGAATTTTGCGAAAATATTGGCATGCTTTGCGCACGATCACCGAGGCTCCAGATCACCAAAGGTGGGTCAAGTGAGACGGAATTAAATGAACTCGCAGTCAGGCCTAAAAACTTACCGTTTGGCATGCGCGTCGTAATCACCGTAATGCCGGTGGCAAATTGCGACAGTGCGTGGCGGAAGTGTTGACTATCAAAATCAGGTGGGAGTGAGGTGCTGGTTGGCGTTAGCATTGGTTTTCCAAAAACATTTTCCGTCATTATCCCAGATTTTTCCTAAATGCATGATGATCCCTATTAACGTATATCGGTGCATGGGAAGAAAGTACTTGGCTGTGTTAAACTGTCGCTCTTATTGCTAGTCAATTTGTTTTGTAACCGATTGATTTTTAAGAATATTTAATCGAGAGTTTGCCATGTTTAATAGTAAAAAATTACGCTTTCTCGTTTTAACTTGGCTTTTAGCCTCCCTCAGCCTGAGCTTTAGTGCGAATGCGATGCAAGTAGAGCGTATGTTCCCCGAAGGGATTAAGCGCGGCAAATTGAGCACGACAGCTTTAGCGGAGTTGGTGATTGACGGTAAGTTACGTCAAAGCGCTATTGGAATTCGTATCTATAGCGAAGACAATCTCACTCTGACGCCCGCCAGTGTCGATGTTAGGAATATCATCATTTTTTACCTAGAAAATGAGTTTGGTGAGATCCAGAAAGTGTGGATTTTGACCGCAGAAGAGGCTAGTAAACCTATTCCCAAGCGTATTTGAGTGCTTTGATTTTAGGTCGGTTTGATTGATTAATTTGTATTTTGAAGTGAAGAAGTAATGTTGCTCCCAGATTCCACAGAAGATAAGAACGCCATGCAGAAGAAAGTATTCATCAAAACCTTTGGTTGCCAAATGAACGAGTATGACTCGGACAAAATGCAAGACGTGCTAGCGGCAACTGATGGCATGATTAAAACCGATAATCCGGAAGACGCCGATGTGATCTTGCTCAACACTTGTAGCGTGCGTGAGAAGGCGTCGGAGAAAGTGTTTTCTGATCTCGGCCGTCTGCGTGAATTGAAAAAAAACAAACCTGATTTGTTGATCGGTGTCGGTGGTTGTGTCGCTTCGCAAGAAGGTGAAGCCATCATCCGTCGCGCACCTTATGTCGACGTCGTCTTTGGCCCGCAAACTTTGCATCGCTTGCCGCAATTGATTAAAGACCGCCGCGATTCAGGTCGTTCACAAGTCGATATTAGTTTTCCTGAAATCGAAAAGTTTGACCATTTGCCACCAGCGAAAGTCGAAGGTTCGACTGCCTTTGTATCCATCATGGAAGGCTGTTCTAAATATTGCAGTTATTGCGTGGTACCTTACACGCGTGGTGAGGAAGTGTCGCGCCCATTCAACGATGTCCTAGTGGAAGTCGCTGGTTTGGCTGAGCAGGGCATAAAAGAAATCAGTTTGCTAGGACAAAACGTTAATGCCTATCGCGGTGTGATGGAGGATGGCGAGATCGCTGACTTCGCTTTGTTATTGGAATACATTGCAGAGTTTCCGCAAATCGAACGTATTCGTTTCGTGACTAGCCATCCAAAAGAATTCAATCAACGTTTGATCGATGCCTATGCAAAGATCCCGAAGATAGTTGATCACGTGTATTTGCCTGCACAACACGGCTCAGATCGTATTTTGGCTGCGATGAAGCGTGGCTACACCTCACTGGAATACAAATCGGTGATTCGGAAATTGAGGGCCGTGCGTCCGAACATGCATATCTCTTCCGACTTTATTGTCGGATTTCCTGGTGAAACGGATGAAGATTTTGATGCGCTGATGAAACTGATTAAAGACGTGGAATTTGATAATAGTTTTAGCTTTATTTTTAGCGCCCGTCCGGGAACACCGGCAGCGAGTTTGGAAGACACCACCCCTGCGCCATTGAAGCTCAAACGCTTGCAATTCTTGCAGTCGGTGATTGATGCCAATACCAAGAAATACAGTAATGCGATGATAGGCACTATCCAGCGCATTTTGGTTGAAGGCCCGTCGGTGAAAGATCCGAATGAACTGCAAGGCCGTACTGAGAACAATCGTGTGGTGAATTTTGCAGGCGGAAAGGATTTGATAGGTACTTTGGTCAATACTCGTGTGACAGAATCTTATAATTATTCATTGCGTGGTGAGTTGGTAGATTAATTTAACGCTGGTATATAAGTAGGGCGGGTGCAACCCGCGCTGTGCATCGGTTGATTTTAGTTGTACGACGTTCTGGCGGCGCGGGTTGCTCCCGCCCTACGATGCCAGAATGCTCTTTTTGTTACCGAAGATTGATTAGTAAAAATTGTTTTATAAGCCGTCAAGAAATATCTCAAAATAGAATCTTCATTTTAAGAAAATAAAAAATTTTGAAAACGAAAACGCCAGTTTCAGTTTTATATTTTGTTCCTCAGCCCTTAGACAATTTGCGGCTTGCGCATTTGTGCGGCCCACTCGATGAAAATCTTCGACAAATTTCTGCAGCTTTGGATCTTAGTATTTTCCGTCGCGGTGAGAAATTTATCGTGAGCGGACACAATGCTGAAAAAGGCTTGGAGTTGCTCGAAAAATTTTATGCCCAGGCGAAGAAAATTATCACCATCGATGAAGTGCAACTCGCCTTAGTCGAACAACGTGCCGCGACCAGTTTGAAAAAGACCGCAGAGACCGCTTTTGAACCGGAAATTGATGCCGAAGAAACCTCGACCGTAAAACGTCGCAGCACCAAAGTGGCGGCCAGCACTACAGCAAAAGCAAAGATCAAAGAAGTGGTGCCTGTTGAAGTTGAAGAAGCGCTAGAAAGCCCCATCCTCAAGACCCGTCGTAGCGATTTACGTGGGCGTACACCACATCAAAATACCTACATCAAATCCATACTCGAACACGATATTAGCTTTGGCATTGGACCAGCGGGTACTGGTAAGACTTATTTGGCAGTCGCTTGTGCTGTAGATGCCTTAGAACGTGATGCGGTAAAACGTATCGTATTGACGCGTCCAGCAGTCGAAGCGGGTGAGCGTTTAGGTTTCTTGCCTGGTGATTTAGCGCAAAAAGTCGATCCTTATTTACGTCCTTTGTATGATGCTTTGTACGATTTGTTAGGATTTGATCGCACCCAAAAAATGTTCGAAAAACAGGTGATTGAAATCGCACCGTTGGCGTACATGCGTGGCCGCACGCTAAATCACTCGTTCATCATTCTGGACGAAGCGCAAAACACGACGCCTGAGCAAATGAAGATGTTTTTAACCCGCATCGGCTTTGGCAGTAAAGCGGTGATCACCGGTGACGTGACGCAGATCGACTTACAGCGGCATCAAAAGAGCGGCTTAGTCGATGCATGCCAAGTTTTACGCAATGTGCGTGGCATCGCTTTCAATCAATTTACCAGTGTCGACGTCGTGCGACATCCTTTGGTCGGTCGTATCGTTGATGCCTACGAAGAAGCTACGCAGCATCAAGATCAGCAAGACGCTGAGATCGTCAACTTGAAGCACGCAACTGCAATGAATAAACCTCGACGTAGATAATGTAGATAATGATGGCAACCAGTTCTAAACCTAAATTAACACTGTCCGTGCAATACGCGGACGAGCGTTTGAAAGACGTACTAACACGCCCCTTATTGCGCAAAACCATACAGGCAGCTCTATTCTTCCCTGCAGAATTGACTCTGCGTATCGTCGATGCGGAAGAAGGACAAGTGCTCAATCGTGATTATCGTGGCAAAGATTACGCGACCAATGTGTTGACCTTTGCCTACACGGAAGACAGCGACGCCGAAGTCACGCAAGCTGACATCATTTTGTGCACCGACGTGCTTGAAAACGAAGCCAAAGAACAAAAGAAAGCCGTGCTCGAACACGCCCAGCATTTAGTCGTGCATGGTGTCTTGCATGCACAAGGCTATGATCACGAAACTGATGAAGAAGCGGAAGAAATGGAAGCTTTAGAAATCGAGATCTTGGCTGGTTTGGGATTGGCGAATCCATACGCAGAATCTTGATTTTCAGCTTTGAAATTTGAACTTTGAACTTTGAACTTGTTTGAAGGATCAATCTTGGCGCTGCCGCAGTAAAGCAACACCCAGATATCCGAACCAGATGATTTGGCTAATGCCAAATATTTCAGTGAGTCCAGCAGAAGGGTAGCATGTCGCGATGCCAGCTACTCCGACAGCCATGCCAAGATAATGCAGTGTTTTTGGTAGCACTGTCGCTTTGAGTCCTGCGCAGCTAATCAGCAATACCCACAGACCTCCAACGATTTCATTTCCGCCGCCCAAAGCACCCGTTATCGTCGTCACACTAAGCCACAGCGCACGCGTTTGCTCTGGCTCTGTGATACTTAATTTGAGAACTGCATTCAAACCGATGTTCGCTAGCATGCCACTAGCGATGACCAAGCCAACCCACAAAACGCCGAAAATTGAGGCAAGTTGCGTGAGTGTGGCAGCAGTATTTTTTAATCGCTCATGTAGTGCCAATACTAAGACCGCTAACAGTACGCCAAAGATGACATAAGCGAGTAGATTGCTGAAGAAAAGTAAGCTTTTGTTGTCAGCTAAAAATACCAATTTTTGTGCATTATCAAGACTGCTAGGCGTCGCTAGTACCGTGCCGTAAAGTACAAATGTGGTGATGTAAATTAAGGCTTCACATAGAGCTGCAATGCCAGCTATTTTCTGCAAATTCATCATCGCTTGTTTCCTTTGTCGGATATGTTCCAATAGTCGTGTTGGAACTTCAGAAATTACTCGGCATTTTCTACATCGTTAGTTGTGTTCTGCGCTTCGGATAAATGTCCATCGAAGGCCAAAATATCGCCTGGCTGACACTGCAATACCTGACAAATTTTTTCCAGCGTATCAAAACGGATCGCCTTCGCGCGTCCTGATTTGAGCACCGATAAATTTTGTGGTGTGATATCGACTAACTCCGCCAAAGTGTTGAGGCGCATTTTGCGCTGCGCTAGCACCACATCTAAGTTCACAATGATAGGCATGCAGTTTCCTTAAATGGTGAGTTCGGCTTCTTCGTTGAGATCGGTGCCGATTTCTAGGGCCCAAAGGATAAGGCTATAGAAACCTATACTGATAGCGACAATTAATAAGTGATCCATAAGTGCCGCAATCCTCAGCCATATATTGTGATTAGCGTTAATAATCGTGATCACAACAAATACAAAATGCATAAAAATGAGAACGATATTAATTAAGAGGTTGAAGTTGAAAGCGCTTCTAGCGTGGCTTAGTGCTTTTTGGTTAAAGATGTCACCATCGTAAAAGCACTCGATTAATTGTTCAAAGTGAAACAAGGTCTTTAAAATGAGATAGCAACAGCCTAGATAGGTAATTACTACGAAGATTTTTGCCGTCCAATTAAAACGTTGCTCAATCAACCAAGAGATTCCGTCTTTGTTATGGTTAGTTGCTGCGATAGCGATCTCGACGATTCCTGTTTCACCGATTGGTTTGAATGCAAACATGATGAAGATAATGAGCGCAATGAGTCCAGTAATGATCAACGCAGGCATCGCAACCCAAATCAAATATCCACTTACTTTCTTGAATTTTGCAATGCGTTTGTCGCGTTCGATAGACATGGAAGTTCCTTGTTAGGTGGGAATGTGTATTGGCATTGTAGTGAAGAAAGAAATGAAATGCAATATTAAAGTATCGTTTATCGATAATTAATCATTGAGTTATGTTATTTTGTGTGAAAGTGTACTATCTAGCTATTCTCCGATTAGGGCGCATCACTTATTTTCGATATAGTGTGGTTTTCAATATGGAGTATTTATGAAGCGTTTATTGATGGCATTTTCCTTTGCATTGAGTTTGATGTCGCAGTTTGCTTACTCGCAAACGATCTTCATCGTCCGCCATGCCGAAAAAGTTGATGAAAGTCGCGATCCTCAATTGAGTTTGAAAGGCAAACAACGTGCCTTAAATTTGGCCATGCATTTGCGTGATGCCGACATCAAGCAGGTCTATGCGACCGAGTTTCAGCGGACGCAAATGACTGCTGCGCCTCTAGTCGATGCGCGACAGTTAGTATTAACGACGTATGCGGCAAAAGAGTCCGCTAGTTTTGGAAAAACCTTATTGTCGGCAGAAGCTAATACCTTGGTGGTCGGGCATTCAAACACCTTGCTTGATATTTTGAAAGGGATGGGATTCGCCGATGTGAAACCGGTTGCCGATGATGAATATGATCGCTTGATCATCGTAACGCTGAAGAAGAATGCCAGTCCTTCGTATACCTTGTTGCGCTATTAAATTAGTGCTATTAAAAGTTGAAAACCGCTCAACGCCAAGTTATGGTGCTCGGCTAAGCCCTGCGAGATGGACTGTCATTCCCGCGGGGGTGGAAATCCAGTGTCTTTAGGTTTTTACGCCACTGGATTCCCGCCTACGCGGGAACGACAAATCTCAAGTTTAACCGCTTATTTGAACTGCATTATTCAATACAGAGAGGCACTATTTGTTAGCTTAATCGATCACTGATAAATCTTGTGAATCCTAAGAACAGCAAAATTAGTAAAACATGTAAGCCACG
>CAUPNA010000130.1:0-12967 GCA_963512475.1 uncultured Undibacterium sp. | reverse complement strand
TTGTTACGTGTACTGCACTATCCACCACTGCAGGGCGATGAAGAGCCTGGAGCAGTGCGTGCGGCGGCCCATGGCGACATTAATTTATTGACTATCTTGCCAGCGGCAACGGCTGCGGGTTTGCAAGTGGTAGGCAAAGAGGGCGAGTGGTTTGATGTGCCATGTGACTTTGGTATGCTGATCGTTAATATTGGTGACATGTTGCAAGAAGCGTCTGCTGGCTACTATCCATCGACTATCCATCGCGTGCTCAATCCAACTGGCGAAGAAGCTAAAAAATCACGGGTATCATTACCTCTTTTTTTACATCCACGTCCTGATGTGGTCTTATCGGAGCGTCATACCGCTGGTTCGTATTTGACCGAACGATTGCGAGAATTGCATTCTAAAGTTTAAATTTTTCACGGCAGAAGCAACAATTATCTGGTATTAGAGCAGACTCTCTAGAAAAAAAATATGTTTGTCATAAAGTTGAAGTAAAAGTACGGTCAAATGCAGGCACCGTGCCCAAGTCTGCACATTTTAATTCTTGGTGCAAAAAGAGCTAATGAGATACGCAGTAGATTTTTTGGTACGGGAAAGACTCGACCAAAAGTCGGTATCCGAATTAAGTAGATTTACAGTAAATAAATGAAAGCTAGGAGCTATCAATGAAGCACATCAGTAAAACTTCCACGGGCATGCCATCACGCGTAAAACTACTCGTGATCGCATGTCAATTGACATGTCTTGGAATGTCTAGCGCCTATGCGCAGGAAAAAGCCCAAGAAAAAACAGAGTCCAATGAGCCAATCAGCGCAGCGCAAATTACCATTACCGGCAAAAAAGTGGGTATGGGTTTGATGGTGCAAGAAGTGGTGCCAAAAGCACGTAGTACTATCACGGCAGAAGAGTTGGCGAAACAACGTCCAACGGGTAACGCGTACGAGGCTTTGGAATTAATGCCAGCGGTGAATAGCTACAACCATGACGCAACAGGTTTGTTTGGTGGTGGTTTGACTCTGCGTGGTTTTAACAGTGACCAAATTGGTGCGACTATTAATGGTGTGCCAGTCAATGACTCAGGCAATTTTGCGATTTACCCACAAGAGTATGTGGATCAAGAAAATACCTGTACCCAGTTTGTAACACAAGGTTCTACCGACGTTGATTCACCACAAATTGGTGCAACAGGCGGTAACTTTGGTATCACGACTTGTGATCCATCAAAAACAAAGCGTATTCGTTTAGCACAAACAATCGGCCAATTGAATTTGACCAAAACTTATGCGCGTTACGACACAGGTTTGCTTGAAGGCGGCCGTACGCGTTTGTTTATCTCGGTATCTCATGCCCAGTCGGATAAGTGGAAGGGTAAGGGCGGCGCGAACCGTGATCACGTCGATATGGGATTTAGAACTGACTTCAGTAAATTTGATTCCTTAAGCGGTACGATTTTATACAACCGCGCGATCAATCAAAATATTAGTTCATTCAGCTTGGCTGATTTGGCGAAGTTTGGTTACAACTATGACTTTGCGCAGACTTTCGTCGGCCATGTTCCAGCAAGCCCAGGAAAAGCGGGTAACGATACGAATTCCGCTTTTGGTGATGCATACTATCAGCTGACAAAAAATCCATTTGAAAATGCGATTGCCTCTGTAACAGGCAAGATGCGCATCGGTGAAAATACCGACATCAAAGTGATTCCATACTACTGGTTTGGCTATGGCACAGGCGGCAATCAACAAAGACTGCAAGCTGAAAATGCTTTCTTGAATAAAGCGACTGGTAAAAATACTGCGACCGTCGATTTGAACGGTGACGGTGATACATTGGATCGCGTGATCGTTGCTAACAGTAGCGTGACACGTACTAACCGTCCAGGTGTTACAGCGTCTATTACACATACTATTGGCGACCATCAAATCTTGGGTGGCTTCTGGTATGAGCGCGCTACCCATGAACAATTCGGCCCTATGGTATTGGTCGATGCTAACGGTAACGCCAACGATATCTGGTTGAAAGAAGGCCGCGTAATGCGTCCAGATGGTACGCCATATCAATCACGTGATTGGAAGACGCTCAGTAGCTCGAACCAAATTTTCTTGCAAGATACGATCAGCATGTTGAACGATAAATTGGCGATCAACGTTGGTGTACGTTCACCAACCATGAAACGCGATTTTACGAACAAAGCGAATGAAGGTGCCAATTCAGGTACTGATTACAATATCGTGAAGACTTACAAAGAAATCTTGCCGCAGTTGGGTGCTCGCTACCAGATCGATTACAACAACCAAGTGTTCTTTAGTTTGGCACGTAACATGAAAGCACCGCCAAACTTCGTCTATTCAGCAACGAATAACGTGGTGTTGGTCAATGGACAACCGACGATGCCAGTCGATGTTCAAGCTGAGACATCAACGAACATTGACGTAGGCTATCGTTTGCAGAGCGATAAATTGACAGCGCAAGCAACGGCGTATGCGGTTAATTTCCGTGACCGTCAAGCGACTGCTTACGATCCGATTGCGAATATCAGCAGTTTGACTAGCGTCGGCAAAGTAAAGACTTACGGTTTCGAATTAGAGATGGGTAACACGCCAGTGAACGGCTTCTCATTCTACGGTTCTGTTGGTTACGCAAATAGTGAAATTCAAGACGACATCTTAGTTAGTAAGACAGCGACTCTGCCAACTAAAGGTAAGCAGATGACTTTGACACCAGAGTGGAAAGCTGGCCTGAGTGCAATGTATGAAACAGGCGCGTTCTATGCACGTTTGAAAGTGAAATATACTGGCGAACAATGGGCGACGATGACCAATGATGAATTGGTTCCTAGTTATACATTGCTGGGTTTAGATTTGGGTTATCAGTTCCCAAATACTAGCTGGATTACTAAGCCGACGATTCGTTTCAACATCAGCAATCTGACGAATCAACAGTATCGCAATCCATCAAGCTTCAACGTGACGAATGCTAAAGCCTACGGCACAGCTGGCGCAAGAACCGTGTTCTACTACATGGGTTCTCCGCGTTTTGCTTCTGTTACTTTGTCAGGCAATTTCTAATCGAGTTGGATAAACCCATTGAGAATGAAGATTCTCAATGGTTTAACTTGAACTAGTAGTTGTTTTACTTAGTCAGTATTGTGGTCTGCAACGTAAGTTGCAGACTTTTTATTTTCGACGTCGATAGTCACCGGCACCTTTCCAATTGCGAATTATGAGTCAATACCAACGACCTTTGCTTCAGTTGTCACTTACTGCCTCCATCATCCTGTTGTCTTTAGGCGTGACCAGTTGTACCACCACGTCGACGGCACCGATCGCCCCTACCAAACCTATCGTCATCAACATGGTTGCGATCAATGACTTCCATGGTCATTTAGAAAAAGAAAAAATCAATTTTAAACGAACCACAGACACGACTTCGCAATCGACAGTTGGTGCAGGTGTCGAAGTGTTGGGTGCTCATTTGCAAGCATGGCGTAAAGAAGATAAAGACCTGTTGTTTGTGGGCGGTGGTGACTTAATTGGCGCTAGCCCAGGCATATCCTCATTGTTCGCTGATGAACCGACCATTGATGCTTTGAGTCAGCTGGGATTGCGTGTTAGTGCATTAGGTAACCACGAGTTTGATAGTGGTTTGAAAGAATTAAAGCGACAGATCAATGGCGGTTGTGATTCACCACGCCCAGATAAAGCCTGCAAATATAACGGCACATTTACTGGCGCAAAATTCTCCTACATCGCCGCGAATGTGATTGATGCGGCGAGTAATAAACCCATGTTTCCAGCCTATCATATTGAACAAGTGAAGGGCGTAAAGATAGGCTTTATCGGCGCGGTTTTGCGTGAAACGCCAATGATGGTCGCCAGCGAAAATGTGAAGGGTGTGAACTTCATCGATGAAGCGGAAGCGATCAATCGCAGCATTCCTGCTTTGAAAGAACAAGGCGTGAAAGTGTTTGTCGTCTTGATCCATGAGGGCGGCACTACGACCGAAGCCTTCGATCAACCAGCCTGCTCGCAGTTGAAAGGCCCGATTGTTAATATTGTGAATCGCCTAGATCCAGCGATTAAGTTGATCGTGAGTGGGCATAGTCATACAGGATTTGTTTGTAAAGTGGGTGACAGAACGGTGACGCAGGCACAGAACTATGGACATTTGTTAACACGTATCGCATTAACACTAGACGGTAAAAGCCATCAAGTGACGAACATCGAAGCGCGTAACATCCTGATGGAAGTGCCGACTTCACCGGTGCCTCAGGAATTGAGCACACTAATGACTAAAGCTAGAGAAGGCAGTCATGCGATTATTACTCAGCCTGTTGCTCGTCTGGCGGTGCCCCTATTGACCCGTAAACTCAATACAGCCGGTGAATCACCATTAGGTAATGTCGTCGTCGATGCCCAATTCGCAGCAGTAAAGAGTTTGGGCGTGCAAATCGCGTTTATGAACAATAAAGGCATACGCGCAAATTTGGAAACCGCGACCAATAACGTCAGCACTTATGGACAAATTTCCACTGTGCTTCCGTTTGGTAATACACTGATCTTGATGACTTTAACTGGCGCGCAAATCCGAACTTTACTTGAGCAGCAAGTGTGGCTTGATGAAGAATCAATAGACGGTAGAAACGTATTGCAAGTGTCGGAAGGATTCACGTATGTATGGGACAGAAAGCGTCCTGTGGGTCAGCGAGTTTTGCCAGAAAGCGTGAAATTGAACGGTGTGGCGCTTGATGACAGTAAAGAGTATCGTATCGCTGCCAATAATTTTATCGCCGGCGGTGGTGATCGGTTGCCGATCTTCACTCAAGGAAGCAATAAAGTCGATTCTGGCATTAAAGATCTTGATGTGTTTCTGGCCTATATCAAAGCACGTGATCAGGCTGGTTCCCCTGTTGGTAGTGAAAGTGCTGCTGGTCGGGTTAAGCGAATTAATTGAATTTGAAAGCCACACAAAATGAAAAAAATTAAATTACTTCTCGTATTATGCGGTGCACTGGCTTCAGTCAATGTCATGGCCTCTGGCGAGGAAGGTCATAAAACCGTCGGTGCAATTGCTGATCGTTTGTTGAAGGGCACCAATGCCGGTGCAAAAGTGCAAGCTTTGCTGCAGCAAGGTGAAAGCTTACAATCGATTTCAATTTGGGCTGATTGTGCTAAAGGGACATTTTGCGGTCCTCAGACTTCAGAGATGGTGGCATTCGGGATTCAAAACCCAGCGCACGCTGCCTATCATTACACCAACACGCCAGTACAAAATAAAACCTATGTGGCGGGTGGCGTGGGTACGACTGATCACGACATCGTTCAAACCTTGAAACAAGCGATCGCGGTATTACAAGGCAATGATAATGAGACCACCAATCCACATCGATTTTCACCACGTCAAGCGCTGTTGATGATCGCTCATTTGGTCGGCGATATTCATCAGCCTTTGCATGTAGGCGCAGCGTATATCAATAGCGAGAATCAATTCGTCACACCGCTGAGCAAACAACAAGTCGATGGTGTGACTATTTTTGATCTGCAAGGCGGCAATAATCTGCTATTAGAAGATCCAAAAACTTGGACTATGCGTGACCAAGAGGCCTACAAACGCGATCAGGCGGCTAAAGCCGAGAACGCGACGGCCGATGCTGGCAAACCAAAACGCGTCGGTAAGCCTTTGCATTTGTACTGGGACGTGACTGTCGTGGAAAATGTGATGCGTAATTTGGGCGCGCGTTCAGTGCAGGAACTGACCGAAAAATTGATGGCGAATTCTGCTGTTGCTGCCGCAAATAGCGGCGATCCGATTACTTGGCCTGAACAATGGGCGAATGAAGGTTTGGGCTATGCGAAAATTGCTTACGCCGATATCGTGGCGACAGAGCGGATTAAAGTCACCAGCCGTCGCGGCGTCGAGTTTTCTTCTTGGTATACAAGTTTGCCGTCTAATTACATAGAAAGCAGCACAGAAATTACGCAGAAACAGCTCAAAGTCGCTGGCTATCGTTTGGCGGCATTGTTACAGAAAATTTGGCCTTGATTGGTTCAGAATTTAGCGCAAGTTTCGCTTAAGATTCAGCTTAAGATTCAGCTCAGGAATCAGAATAGAGAAAGCAAATGATGAAGAAAATTATTGCAGCGCTTTGTGTCAGTGTCCTCGCGTTCCCGATGGCGACTGTTTATGCGAAAGATGATGCGAAAGACGACGCTAAGACCAAACAAAATTTGCAAAGCACACGTCAGTATTATGCACAGCTGATCGCGGGCACACCAGGTGCGCAAGCTCGTTTGGCCGAGTTGAACATGTTGATGACGATGCTGCCGAAGGGCGGCGATATTCATCATCACTATTCGGGTTCCGTTTATGCAGAGACCTATCTTGACTGGATAGGGCAGCAAGGTTTCTGTGTTTATCGTGAAAGCGATCTGGCGAATAAGCAAGAAAAGTTTCGTATCGAAACGCGCAAAACCTATCTCATTGAAACGAACAAAACTTGCCTGATAGCAGATGCGATCCGCAAAGATAATGTGTTCTATCGCGAGTTGATCTCGACTTGGTCCGTTGTGGATTTTGATAATCACATTCATCCACAAGTCGCGCCGGATCAACATTTCTTTAATACCTTCGGCTACTTTTCGCCTATTTCGAAGTATTCGACGAATCAAGGTTTGACCATCCTGAAGCAGCAAGCAAAGGCAGAGAACCAGCAGTATTTGGAAACGATGCTCAAGAGCGCGCCGATTACCGATCACCCAGAATTTTCCGCCAAGCTTGATGCTTTGCAGCCGAATAGCAGTAAAGAAGAAATGCTTGCAGCATTTAGTAAATTGGCCGATTTTTTAGCGCAAGATGCGGGTGCGCAAAAGAAAATTGCGGACTACGTACAAGAGACTATTAATGATGCCGCAGGCATAGATGATGCCGACTTTACTTTGCGGATTCAGACTTATGTGTCACGCAATAGTGCGCCATCTAAAGTTTTTTCAAGTCTATTTTCCGCTTTTGCCGCGAGTCATAATAATCCATTGATCGTAGGCGTGAACATCGTCGGTGCTGAGCATGCACTGGTGGCGGTCCGTGATTACAATTTGCATATGCAGATGTTTGCTTTTTTGAAGCAACGTTTCCCGAAAGTGCGTTTGTCTTTACATGCAGGTGAACTGGTACTTGGCATCGTGCAACCCGAGCATTTACAACACCACATGCGCAGTGCGATACGGGTTGCGGGAGCCGAGCGTATTGGCCATGGCGTTGATATTATGCATGAGGCGAATCCTGATCAACTACTAGCGGAACTCAAACAGCGTAATGTCGCCGTTGAAATCAATCTGACCAGTAATGAGTTTATCTTGGGCTTGAAGCAGCAAGCACATCCGGTAGCAATGTATCTGCGCCACGAGACGCCTATTGTAATCAGTAGCGACGACGCAGGCGTCTCGCGTAGTAACTTAAGTCGTGAATATTTCTTATTCACCAGCCGCTATACGCCATCCTACGACACACTGAAGAAGACGGTATATAACAGCATTCGTTACTCCTTCCTGAGTCCGTCTGATAAAGTGAATCAATTGCGTCAATTAGATCAACGCTTTGTTAAATTTGAAGCGGCTGCCGCCAAATTGGCGCAGTCTGCGAAATCGAAGTTGTAGACATGGTGAATAGCCGCGAGGCTAGGCGTTGTTCAATGTAACAATAAGATGTGCCAGTAAGAAGCCATCAACAAAACATCATCAATAAGACCACTCCTTTCGTGAATTCGAATGTGAGTGGTTTTTTTATGCCTGCCAGACTTTGAACTTATTCAGCTGAGCGGCGGTCAACCTTATAGATTGGTGCAAGTTGTTATCAATTAAAGATAGACGTATAATTAAATGCTCTAAGGCATCTTTTTAAGTGGTTTTAGCCTTATCATTGGGCTTCGACTGGTTATATACCACTTAGTGCGACATGGCGCGTCTCAGGATTTTTTTAGTGCCCGCTGAGATCAGAGTCTGGCCAAGTCTTTTGGGTAATTTTGCTTAACAAAGTTTTAGGAAAAAATGAACGCTCCCGTTGCAACACTGTATTTTATATCCGTGGGAGTGTTTGCCTTAGGCTCGTTTCAGGCGGCGGTCACAGCACGCAGCAGTGCTTATGGCAAAGCTTGTTGGGCGTTTTCTGCACTGTGTTTGTTTTTCGCCCTATTTCAGCTGGCATGTGGTGCCCAATATTCTGCAACCAGCTTTCAAGCTGCCTTGTCTGCACATAAGTGGGTCAATTTCTTTTCTGTCCTATTGATTCCACTCATCTGGTATCTGGTTGCTTGTTTGGAGCTCAAGCCTAGCTCGTTCCGTGCCTCCTATGTGGTGGGCGCTCTATCAAGCATAGTGCTTTTGGATAACTACCTGAGTCCGTTTGGCTTTCGTTTTGAACAAATGTACCCTGATGCGTTGACGATGCTGCCTTGGGGGGAGCAAATTTGGGTACTCTCTGGTGAGCGAACTCTGGCGTTCAGAATCACCCGATTGCTGGCATTAGGCTTGATTATCTACACCATGTTCTTTTCGTTCAGAATCACCCGATTGGGAGAAAAGTCGACCAGTCGCCTGATCAGGGTGGCATTGTCTTTGATGCTGGTCGCAGGCGTTCTGGCCGGCTTCTCTGATAGCGGCGAGCTGAAAATACCCTATCTAGGCGGATTTAGTTTCTTAATCTTGGCGATCTCATTCTCTGCGTTGGTCGGTAAGGATGTGTCTAACCGAAGGCTAGAGGAACTCGAACTTTACAGTGAATTACAGAACGAGATAGAAGGTAGAAAAATCGCGAATCAAAGAATAGAACATGTTCTTAATAACGACGTACTGACTGGATTGCCGAATCGCGCAGGCGCGCTGATCGGCTTGCGCGACCTGCTTGAATTGAATCGTGCGAATCAGTCTAAATTAGGCGTTTTTATTTTTGATGTTGATCAGCTGAGTATTATTAACGGTACTCGTGGTTATAAAGTTGGGGATCAGTTATTGATCGAGGTGTCACAACGAATCAGAGACAATGTTAGAGATAGTGACCTGATTGCCCGCCTTGGTAGCGGCAGGTTTGTGATCGGAGCTACTGGTTTAAAGACAGAGCGTTGTGTAACACTGGTGTACGAAAAAATATCAGGTGCTTTGGCGTCGCCGTTTTTTATTGAAGATAGTTTGCTAAGCATTACTTCTAATACCGGGGTTGCGGTGTTTCCCGATAATCTAGGCGCTGACGAAGATATTTTGGCAGCAGCCGAGCTGGCATTGCATGATGCCAAGAGTTGCGGTACGGGTAAGCTAAGATTTTTCCATCCTTCATTAAAAGAGAATATCCAACAAAGAATTGATTTTGAAAGCGCCCTAAAAGAGGCACTGGACAAGAAACAGTTTTTTCTCTGCTATCAACCGCAGGTCTTGGCATCAAATGGTAAGACAGTGTGTCTGGAGGCATTGATTCGTTGGCAGCATCCAGTCTACGGATTGGTCATGCCTGATCGTTTCATTCAGCTGGCGGAAACGATGGGGATTATTGCCAACATTGGTGCCTGGGTGATAGATCAAGCCTGCGAACAGTTGGCGCACTGGCGAGCCATGGGTTTCGCCGAGCTCAGAGTGGCGATTAACCTCTCGGCGCAGCAGCTATTGGTCTCTGATTTGGAAGAGACCGTATCCGCCTCGTTGCAACGCTATCATTTATCCGGAAGCGATATTGAACTTGAAATTACCGAGTCGGTATTGATGCAAGATCCTGAACGCTCGATAGAACGCCTAGGCGCTTTGCGTCAGCTAGGCGTGCGATTATCGATTGATGACTTTGGTACTGGCTATTCATCTTTGGCGTATCTACGTGTCTTACCCGTGCAAGCGTTCAAACTGGACCGTGGCTTTGTTTGGGATATGGGCAAAGGCGGTAAAGGCTGGGAAATCTGCGCAACTGCAATAGGCTTAGCACAGAATCTGGGTTTGGAAGTGGTAGCAGAAGGGGTAGAGACGGAAGAGCAATGCCAGCAATTACAAAAACTGGGTTGCCACTTATTACAAGGGTATTTGTTTGCTAAACCATTGACGGTGGATGCTGTACAGCCGTTTCTTGAACTGTCTTTACATGGGCGCGAAGCGCCGTGTACCTCGGCGAGTGAGGTAGCTACTATGCCCAATTTGTTAACATCGTAGATTACGGTCAGGCGTTGAGGTGGCTTTTTGCTGCTCGTAAAAATGTTGACCTGGGTCGGAACCACCTGGATTAAATGCCTGCGAACGAGCGAAGTGGGAATGTAAACTATGTTCCGACAGAAAAAATATTGGGATCGCCTTCCATAGCGTTGTACACTGCCTGAAACTGCAGCTGGCGGCAAAGTAATCTCGGATCGACGCGATACAAACTTACCCCATCTTCAGTGTGTGCCAACAGTCACGCTGCTGTCACGTTCGACCACTAAAATTCGAGCATCTTCAGTTGACTATTTTTGAACATGTACAAATTATCCTTTGTCTTTAGCCGCGCGTTGTTGTCCGCCACTCTCTTGTTAAGTGCTTGCGATAATGCTGACACGCTGCCGACGCCTTTGCCTGCCAAACTGGTCATCGGTCATCGAGGTGCATCTGCCGTACTTCCGGAACACACCATCGCCGCCTATACCAAGGCGATAGAAGTCGGCGCGGATTTGATAGAACCCGATCTGGTGAGTACGAAAGATGGTTACTTGGTGGCGCGTCATGAGAACGAAATTTCTGGCACCACCAATGTCGCAGAAAAATCAGAATTCGCTTCCCGTAAGCAAACAAAAAAAATTGATAATGTCAGCGTGACCGGATGGTTCACTGAAGACTTCACCCTGGCCGAACTCAAGACCTTGCGCGCCAAAGAACGTATTCCCGCGAATCGCCCCGAGAACGCTAAATTTGACGGCCAATTCGAGATACCTACTTTGCAAGAAGTGATTGATCTGGCCAAGGCCAAGAGCAAGAAAACTGGCCGTACTATTGGCATTTATCCAGAAACCAAGCATCCTAGTTATTTCAAGTCTATCAATCTACCTTTAGAAAAACGCCTGGTTGATATCTTGCACGCGAACGGCTACCGTGGCAAAACCGCGCCGGTATTTATTCAATCATTTGAAGTGAGTAATTTAAAAGAAATTCGCACGATGACAGATCTGCCTATCGTGCAACTCGTGTATAACTCTGGGCAACCGGAAGATTTTAGATTGGCTGCAGATAAGCGCACTTACGCTGACATCGCCAGTGCCTCTGGCTTATTGGAAGTAGCGCGCTATGCTAATGTTGTCGCGCCTTCAAAAGACATGATCATTGCAGTTGACGCACAAAATAATCTACTCGTGCCGAGCAGTTTAGTAAAAAACGCTCATGCAGCTAATCTGCTATTGCATCCGTATACGTTCCAACCTGAGAATCCATTTTTACCTGCGAGTCTGCGTAAGGGAAAAGTCGCGTCGCTGAACGAACGCGGCGACATGGCTGCCGAATTAAAAATATTTTTGGAAGCCGGCATCGACGGATTTTTTACTGATGATCCAGCGATAGGACGCGCGGCGATGGATGCCTATCTGGGGAAAAAATAGGCTTCGGAAATTTTGAAAACCACTTAAGCTGGAGAATGGGAATGGCGTAGTTCTCCTTTCATGATCAGTGATAGTTTTGCATACGAGTGGTTCGACATAAATTAGTATTTGACCAATTTGGCATACGAGGCAACAGTGCGGCGTGTCCGTATAAAGTTTGTGTTGCAAGGAGGTGGTTTATCTTCACTTCTTCCTGCAGCCAAACGTCAACTTTTGTTCGATGATGATGCCATCATCCAACAACTTCAACCCATACTCAAAGAAGGCGATTTGCGCGCATTCGCTTGCCTAAAATATAGGTCAACAGACCCTAAAGTTACTAATGCAACAGTGTTAAAAATTGTTGCTTGTCTTCAAGTACTAGTTGTGAAATACTTGGTCGTACGATTGTTTGAGACGGGCTACTTTCAAGGTTTTCCGACCAGTCCAACATGTCAGTGATGGAGTGTCCTATTTGAACCAGGAATAGGTGGATGGAGTCTTTTTTCGGCTAGTTTAGTAATGTCATTTATAGTGCAGTTGATTTCCTTAATAGCAACATAATGAGGTGAATGAATGAAGCTTGATAACAGTAACTATGTCCAGGTTCCCGAAGCGGCTTCGTCAGTTGATACAGGTACGAATGAGACAGGTACAAATCGCCGGGGCTTTTTAATGACGGCAAGTAAGGTGACCGCTGCAAGCTTGGCAACTATTAATGCACCTTATGTGATCGCTAGATCGCAAACGACTCTGCGTGTTATTGGGACGCACGTGACCTTACAAGACGAGATCCGAAAACAAGCGATGGCTGATTTGGGCATCAATTTAGTCTTTGAGCCAAAGGGCGAGTCTGAATTAGTTCAGAAAGCAACGACCAATCCTAAACAATTTGATTTGTATGAGCAATGGACCGACAGTATTCGGACCTTGTGGCAAGCCAATGCGATTCAAGCCATTGATGTGCAGCGCATCAAATATTGGAATGAGATTAACAACATTTCAAAGGAAGGACGAATTACGCCGCAGGCCTCAATTGGATTGGGCGATGCTCCTTACAAAATCTTGAATGTACAAGCCGACGGAAGTTTGGGGAAGAAATTTACGGGGAAAATAAGCTTTCTGCCCTACGTTCACAATGTTGATTCCTTCGGATACAACACCAATATCATAAAAAAAGGCGTCCCATATGAAACCGAAAGTTGGGGTTGGCTGTTAGACGATCGCTGGCGCGGTAAGGTTGGCATCATTAATGCGCCAACCATCGGCATTTTTGATCTGGCGCTGGCGGTGCAGGCACGTGGATTAATGAAATTCGCGGATATGGGCAATATGAGTATTGCCGAGCTCGATAAGTTATTCACTATTTTGATCGAGTATAAAAAGAAAAAACATTTTGCCGGCTTTTGGAACAGC
>CAUPNA010000129.1:0-13059 GCA_963512475.1 uncultured Undibacterium sp. | reverse complement strand
TTTAATTCCAACTCTAAGGTTTCATTCGCAGGGTCAACCAACACCAAGCCCGCAATTTTTTGTGGATAACGCGCTGCGTGCTGGCGGGCGACCCATCCGCCATAAGAGTGTCCGACCAAGATAATCGGTGTTTTGATTTGCAGTGCTTCTATTAATTGCTGCAACTCGTCGACATGCTGAGTCAGATTCAGTGGCTGTGGGCGGGCTGGAGATTTTCCGATACCTGCGCGCGAGTAGACAAGGATCTGTGCATGTTTCGTGATGTTAGGTGCGACTTTGTGCCAAACGCTTAGATCGCTCATGAAGCCCGATTCGAACACGACGGTATAAGGTCCGTCTCCAGCCACGATTGCGTGTAACTTACCATGGGTGACATCCACCATTTTCTCGGTGTTCTGCGCATAAGCAATTGAACTATCGAGCATTGTGCTTAAAACAAGCAGCAGACTTAAGAAGATTTTTTTCATGATATTTCCTAGTAAAGTAAGGCCGTGTCTTGTCATTAAGTAATTTTTGATAGATCGGTTCTACAGTTTCATTTGTTTGCTACTTTTGTAGCATGCTGCAAGTGTAGCACTATTATTTTTGGAATGTCAAATGCAGACAAAGATAGTAATAATTTAAACAAAGACTGACGAATACGCTTTAGTTAATTTTTTAAGGACGGATGCTTTAGTTTGGTAATCAGGCGGAAAGGGCAGCTGATAAAGCTAAAGTGTGATTTTTGAATATGGATTGGGGTAATTTACTTGTGCGTAAATTACCCCTAGTGACTGGATCGAATTTTTTGACAGATTTCAGCTGTTTTATTGCTTTGCTTAAGTTTCTTTACCTTTTAGGAACCGTTGTAAGCCGCTTCCAACACCGCAACTTCGATTTTTCCCATTGCCATCATCGCTTGCATAACGCGGGCAGAACGTTCTGCATCGTCGTCTTGCAACATAGTGACCAGACTGCGCGGTACGATTTGCCATGAAAGTCCAAATTTGTCTTTGAGCCAAGCGCAGCGTCCAGGTGTACCACCTTCGGATAATTTGTCCCAATAATGATCGACTTCTTCTTGGGTCTCGCAATCGACAAAGAGTGAAATCGCTTCGGTGAATGGAAATTGTGGTCCCGCATTCAGCGCCATAAATTCTTGGCCTTCTAATTCAAAACGCATGCTCAATACTTTGCCCTCAAGCTCAGGCACGGCATCTCCGTAGCGTGAAACATCAAGAATTTGGCCAGTTTCAAAAATACTCAGATAGTAATTGACCGCTTCTTCTGCGTCGAAGTTAAACCACAAGCAGGGCATAATTTTTTTCATCTGGTTTCCTTGTTAAATTATTAGAGTTCTACTAGTTTTTCGAAACCACCATAGATCAAACGTTTGCCATCAAACGGCATCGGCATATTTTCTTGCGCAAAGCGTGGATCGACCATCATTTTCTCCCATGCCGCATCCCTTACTTCTTTGGATGGCCAGGTCATCCATGAAAACACGACGGTTTCATCCTCTTTGCACATGACTGCTTGTGGGAAAGAGGTGAGCTTACCGGGCTGTACATCATTGCCCCAGCATTCGACGATGCTGATGACGCCAAATTCTTTAAAAAGGGCGGCGGATTTTTCTGCGTAGGATTTATAAATCTCACGACTTGCGGTGGGTACGGGAATAATAAAACCGTCTATGTAGTTCATGATGGCGCTTTCTAAAAGAATATAAATCTACAAATAATCGCGTCTACAAATTACAGGGGGAGTGTGACGAAAAGCCAAGATTGGGTCTTTGTTCTGACTCTTTCACTGAACTGCAATGAAACTAGTCGAAGCAGAACCAACTCATTGAGTGTAAATATCTCATGTTGATCAAGCAAGGCAAATATGGGTTTTGTTCCAGATTAACGACTTGCGGCACAATTAATTCTGATGATAAATCGAAAAAATGCTAAAGGCTGGGCATTTAATTCACTGATATTGTGTCAAAATATGCGCTTCGTGAAATCTTGCTTTATTCGTCTTTTTTGCTGCTTTGGCCCATAACGTGGGCGCAAACTTCTTGGAAAACATCATTTTCCCTTTGCACTGAGACTTCGATATCGGCAACTAAACAAGTTGCCAGCATGATCGCTTTGTAGTGTGCTTAAGCAATTATTAACCACTTACCAGCTTGATCTGCGTAGATACTTGGGTCATGCAAACTAACGAATAGCCAGGTTTTGGTTGAGTCGCTTTTGGTCTGCTTTCTTACATTTGAGCCAAAATGCCAGTGCTCCCTTAACGTTTTTTGTTTGTTTATGATTTTTCTCACATTGGAGTTTTAACATGTTTCAGCACGTCGAAGCCTATGCAGGCGATCCTATTCTCTCCTTGAATGAAGCGTTCGGTAAAGATCCGCGCCCAAACAAGATTAATCTGTCGATTGGGATTTATTTTGACGATAACGGCAAGATTCCTATGTTGCCATCCGTTCGTGCAGCGGAATTAAAAGTGGTAGCAGCGGCCGGTGCGCGCCCTTACTTGCCTATGGAAGGTGCTGCGAATTTCCGCACTGCAGTTCAACACTTGTTGTTTGGTGCCGATCGCCCAGCGGTCAAAGAAGGCCGTGTCGTTACTTTGCAAACAGTCGGATCGAGTGGTGGTTTGAAAGTCGGTGCGGATTTTGTTAAACGCTATTTTCCTGAGACGACGATGTTGGTAAGTGATCCAACTTGGGACAATCACCGAGCGGTATTTGAAGGCTCTGGTTTGTCGGTCAAGACCTATCCTTACTACAATTCTGAAACTGGTGGTTTGCGTTTCGATGAAATGTTGGCGAGCCTGAAACAAGCAGAAGAAAAATCGGTGGTTCTGTTGCATGCGTGCTGCCACAACCCAACGGGTGTGGATTTGACTAAGGCGCAGTGGGAACAATTGGTACCGGTATTGAAAGAGCGCAATCTGATTCCATTCCTAGATTTGGCTTATCAGGGTTATGGCGATGGTATCGAAGAAGATGCATACGCAATCCGTTTGTTGGCAGATCAAGGTTTGAGTTTCTTCGTCGCTAATTCATTTTCTAAGAGCATGAGTTTGTATGGTGAACGTTGCGGTGCTTTGAGTGTGGTTTGTCCAGATGCGGCACAGGCTGTGAACGTTTTGGGTCAGATGAAAGCCATCATTCGCCGTAACTATTCCAATCCTCCTATGCACGGCGGTCAGTTAGTTGCGATGGTATTGACCGATCCAGAACTTCGCCCCATGTGGGAAGCCGAAGTGGTGGCGATGCGTGATCGTATTCAAACGATGCGTAAAGCTTTGCACGATGTGTTAGTTGCGAAAGTACCTGGTCGTGATTTCAGCTATTTCTTAACCCAACGCGGTATGTTTAGCTACACAGGTTTGACAGCAGCACAGTGCGATCGTCTGAAAGAAGAATTCGGCGTGTATGTGGTGCGTTCCGGTCGCATGTGCGTGGCTGGTTTGAATACGCGTAACGTAGAAGCAACCGCAGCAGCGATGGCGGCGGTGTTGGCCTAATACCAGCTTGCTTTTTTAGTGATCTGAAGTAAAAAAAGGACAGAATTTTCTGTCCTTTTTTTATTGTTTGTTCGATGCGAATTTCAGATTTTTAATGTCTGTGCGATCGTACTGTTTTTAGATTCGCTGATAAATCTTAATGCCATCTGCAAGGTACTTGCCTCACCAGTTGTCCAGGCTTGGAAGGTTTTTTGTGATTGAGTACTCAAGTTGCGTAAATGCTGTTTTTCTAAAAGATCGGATAAGCGTCTCGCTACGGCTTCGCCAGTATCGATGATGTGAATTGGCTTGCTCTGATTAGCCTGATGTTCTCGAATGACCTGAAGTATTTGCGCTTCGACAAATGGATAATGCGTGCAACCCAGCACCAACGTATCCACGCCCTGATCAAGCAAGGGCGGAACGTACAGTCGTAACAAATCTAAAATGGCGGCAGAATGTAAATCGCCTTGCTCGATTTGATTAACCAAGCCGACACAGGCTTGTGGAATAAATTGTGTTTGCGTTTCACGCCCCAGTTGTTCACTCAAGCGATTAAATTTTTCACTCTGCAACGTGCTGCGGGTTGCCAATACGCCGACAATTTTACTTGCACTTCTTGCGGCTGCAGGCTTGATACCCGGCTCCATGCCGATGATGATCAATGTAGGATAACGTTCGCGCAAGGTGCTAACGGCTGCGGCTGTGGCGGTATTGCAGGCGATAACCAAGGCCTTAATGCCTTGTTGCAAGAAGAACTCAGTAATCTTGATACTACGGTCAACTAGCTCTTCGTTACTACGTTCGCCGTACGGCGCGTAAGCGGTATCAGCAACATAGACAAAATTTTCAAGCGGTAATTGCTCGCGCAAATGCTTGAGCACCGACAAACCACCGATGCCAGAGTCAAACACGCCGACAGGCGCATTGCTGTCGGCGTGTTTGTTTGCTGCTTGAGTCACTACGATGTTAAGCAACTGGATTGATCCCGATTTTTGCTTGCCATTCTTTTGGGCCCGTATTGTGAACCGAAGTACCCGTTGAATCGACCGCCACTGTGACAGGCATATCAGTTACATCAAATTCGTAAATTGCTTCCATACCCAAATCCGCGAAGCCAACGACTTTCGCCGTTTTGATCGCTTTGGAAACTAGGTATGCTGCACCACCAACTGCCATCAAATAGGCTGATTTGTGATTCTTAATCGATTCAATTGCGGCAGGGCCACGTTCTGCTTTACCGATCATAGAGATCAAACCCGTTTTCTCCAACATCATGTCAGTGAATTTATCCATGCGCGTTGCTGTCGTCGGACCGGCTGGGCCAACTGCTTCGTCACGTACGGGATCAACTGGGCCAACGTAGTAAATGACGCGGTTGGTGAAATCGACTGGCAGCTTTTCGCCTTTTGCCAGCATGTCTTGAATACGCTTATGCGCGGCATCACGACCCGTTAACATTTTGCCGTTTAACAGCAATGTTTGACCTGGCGTCCAGGACGCGACTTCTTCTTTAGTTAAAGTATTGAGATCAATGCGTTTGGATTTCTCAGTATCGGCAACCCAATGTACGTCTGGCCAGTTCGACAGTGATGGCGGCTCCATGTAAGTCGGGCCAGAACCATCTAATACGAAATGTGCGTGGCGTGTTGCCGCGCAATTTGGGATCATCGCGACTGGTTTAGACGCGGCATGGGTTGGGTACATGTTGATCTTCACATCGAGCACGGTCGTCAAACCACCCAAACCTTGCGCACCAATGCCTAGCGCGTTGATCTTGTCGCACAATTCGATGCGGAGTTCTTCAGTTTTATTTTGTGGTCCACGTAATTTGAGTTCATGCATGTCGATGTCTTCCATCAAGGATTCTTTCGCCATCAACATTGCTTTTTCTGCCGTGCCGCCGATACCGATGCCGAGCATGCCTGGTGGACACCAGCCCGCACCCATAGTCGGTACGGTCTTCATGACCCAGTCGATCAAGGAATCGGAAGGATTGAGCATGACGAATTTCGATTTGTTTTCTGAGCCGCCGCCTTTTGCTGCTAACTGCACATCGACCGTATCACCAGGCACCAGTTCCATGTGGACGACGGCTGGTGTGTTGTCTTTGGTGTTTTTGCGATCAAACAACGGATCAGCAACGATAGAGGCACGTAATACATTGTCTGAAAAAGCGTAACCACGACGCACACCTTCATTGACAGCGTCAATAATCGAGCCAGAAAAGCCTTCAAAACGCACGCCCATACCGATTTTTAAGAAGACATTGACGATACCAGTGTCCTGACAAATGGGGCGTTTACCTTCCGCACACATGCGGGAATTGGTCAAGATTTGGGCAATCGCATCTTTCGCGGCTGGGCTTTGTTCGATCTCATAAGCACGTGCTAAATGCGCGATGTAATCGGCAGGGTGGTAGTAGCTGATGTATTGCAATGCGGCTGCAACGGATTCGATTAAATCGTCTTGTTTAATAATGGTTGTCATTTTTGGCTCTTGGCTAAGGAATGAAAAAAGAAAACTAGTGTTTTTGTGCTTGTTGATGTGTCTTGGACATCAGTTGATCGCAGTAGGCGATTGCTAATGCAGACAAAAGGAATACCACGTGAATGACGGTTTGCGCGATAAGCTCTTGGGCGTCATAAGACTTTACATTGATGAACGTTTTCAGCAAGTGGATGGACGAGATGCCAATAATCGCCATGGCTAACTTAACTTTTAAAACTGTCGCATTAACGTGTGAGAGCCATTCGGGTTGATCTGGATGGTTTTGCAAGCCGAGTCGCGAGACAAACGTTTCATATCCGCCGACGATAACCATAATGAGTAGGTTGGAAATCATGACGACGTCGATCAGACCTAAAACTACTAGCATGATGGTCGTTTCATTGAGTTTTGTGGGGCGAACCGTTTCTGCGCCCGCGACTGATACTGCATCTAATAAATGTTTTAATGCTACTTCGTTACCCATCGCTGCGCGGTTTAGATCTACCTACTAAACCCAGAAATGGAATACATAAACGCATTGTGCCAAAATCAAGCCCAGATAGAGAGGTAGCTGTAACCACCGGCTGGCGAAAATAAACTTGGAAATAGGGGATAATCTTTGAGGTTCAACAGCATTATTTGATTGTGACATTCGAGACCTTTTTAACTAATAAACAAATCACTTAATCTAAATAAATTCTCTTGATCGAAGTCTCTGACCAAGTTTGAGATAGATACAGAATTTGCCCGCATTTTACACCTATGAACGGACGATGTCTGCGCCTAAACCTAATTGCGGTTTTCTTGCGCTAAATCAAGTTAGGTATGTAGTCCCAACCTCTAATACCACTCACTAAAAAATAGCTTTTTTGGACAGCTAGCCTTAGAATCAACGTCAAAAGAGAGTAAGTGGTGCATATCAAAAAGGCTTGAAGACGAATCGGCAAATATTCGTCAAATGCGGCGTGGGACTTGTCTATATATGTCTGATGTAGGTGCAATCCGAGGTTTTTTGATATTCACAACAGCACGGAGACAACATGTCGGATCACGAAATAAAGACTGAATCACGCATATTCCCCCCACCAGCGAATTTTGTTGCAGGTGCCGCTATTTCTGGTATGGACGCGTATAACGCGCTTTGTGCTGAAGCGGCAACAGACTACGAAGGCTTCTGGGCAAAGCTGGCGCGTGAAAACCTCCATTGGCATAAACCTTTTACCAAAACTTTAGACGAATCGGATGCGCCATTGTACAAATGGTTTGATGATGGTTTGCTCAATGTGTCTTACAACTGCCTTGATGTAAATCTGCAAAAAGGTCTAGGCGACAAGCTTGCCGTGATTTTTGAATCCGACGGCGGCGAAGTCACCAAGGTCACCTATAAAGACTTACATGCCAAAGTCTGCCAATTCGCCAATGGCTTGCGCTCTCTGGACGTAAAAAAGGGTGACCGCGTTGTCATCTACATGCCTATGTCAGTGGAAGGCGTGGTCGCTATGCAGGCTTGTGCCCGTATCGGTGCAACGCACTCGGTCGTGTTCGGCGGTTTCTCTGCTAAATCCCTGCAAGAACGTATCGTTGACGTTGGCGCGACATTGGTGATTACTGCCGATGAACAAGTTCGTGGCGGCAAACACTTGCCTTTGAAATCGATTGTGGATGAAGCTCTAGGCCTAGGTGACTGCGAAAAAGTTTCTAAAGTCGTCGTCTATAAACGCACTGGCGGCAATGCCCCATTTAATCCAGAACGTGACTTATGGATGCACGAATTGGTTGCGAATCAAGCGACCGAGTGCGAACCAGAATGGGTGAATGCCGACCATCCTCTGTTTATTCTTTACACTTCTGGTTCGACAGGTAAACCGAAAGGTGTACAACATTCGTCCGGTGGTTATTTGTTGTGGGCGGTGCTCACGATGAAGTGGACTTTTGATATTAAACCTAGCGATGTGTTCTGGTGCACGGCGGATATCGGTTGGGTTACAGGGCATACTTACATCACTTACGGCCCCTTAGCTGCGGGTGCCACAGAGATCGTGTTTGAAGGTATTCCGACTTATCCAAATGCGGGCCGCTTCTGGGACATGATCCAAAAGCACAAAGCGACGATTTTCTACACTGCACCAACTGCGATTCGTTCCTTGATCAAGGCAGCCGATGGCGATGCAGCGATTCACCCAAATAAATATGATCTGACATCCTTGCGCTTACTAGGCTCGGTCGGAGAGCCCATCAATCCAGAAGCCTGGATGTGGTACTACCGCAATATCGGTGGCGAAAAATGTCCTATTGTCGATACCTTCTGGCAAACCGAAACGGGTGGTCACATGATCACACCATTACCAGGTGCAACGCCCTTGGTGCCAGGTTCATGTACTTTGCCTTTGCCAGGCATCATGGCGGCGATTGTTGACGAAACAGGCGCTGATCTGCCGAACGGGCAGGGCGGTATCTTGGTAGTCAAACGTCCATGGCCTTCGATGATACGTAATATCTGGGGCGATACTGAACGCTTTAAGAAGAGTTATTTTCCAGAAGAGTTGGGTGGTAAAACTTATCTGGCAGGCGACGGCGCGATTCGTAATAAAGATACAGGCTATTTCACCATTACCGGTCGTATCGATGACGTGTTGAACGTCTCAGGTCATCGCATGGGAACGATGGAAATCGAATCCGCACTGGTTGCCAATCCTATGGTTGCGGAAGCCGCAGTAGTGGGCAAACCTGACGACACGACTGGCGAAGCAATTTGTGCTTTTGTCGTATTGAAGCGCAGTCGCCCAACTGGCGAAGAAGCGAAACAAATTGCCTTGGAGTTGCGTAATTGGGTTGCCAAAGAAATTGGTCCGATTGCGAAACCAAAAGAAATTCGTTTTGGCGATAATTTGCCTAAGACCCGCTCAGGAAAAATTATGCGTCGTTTATTGCGCGTGTTGGCAAAAGGTGAGGAAATTACGCAAGATATTTCGACTTTGGAAAATCCGGCGATTTTGGAACAATTGAAACAAGCCCAATAGTTTTACAGCAATTTCAGCACTTCGAATCGAACGTCATATGAAAAACCTCCCAGCCTGTTTGTCTGCGCCCACCCTAAAAGATACTTTCATGCGGAGGATTCAAAGATTAAGTGAGTTCTAAAGTTATCAAGCACCGAAATTGTCAGCGCAACTTGATGAGACGAGCTCTCACGAGGCTATCGTTAAAGATGGTAGCATGGGTGAAGCTGGTGCTTGGCAATATTGATCTCACTTATGCTGAAAGTCGGCATGTTTGTTGGATGCAGCGAAGGCGCGGCAGTGAAAATGTGAGCACCTTGTGAGAACACTAGTCTCAAAGCCTGATAGGGGTATTTGGCGCGAGGGAATTGAGATTTTCTGTTTGTTGAGTGCGTATGCATTGCCCGGACTTGAAATTTCAAATTGATTTTCGTTGACGCGTTTCGCGGTTATACTTGAGAAATTCCAAACTGTGTACTTAGTGATGTTTTCCTAAGAAAATGTGACTGCTCAGTTTTTTTGCTCAATTTCCACATTAAGAATCAGCATGACGCCAGTTAAAGATCGTAAGCCTAAAGGCAGTTTTAAGTTATTTCCACGCGGCGCGAGAAAAAATAATGGTGAGCTGCTTGGCGCCCCACGTAAGCCTTCGCGCGGCATTTATTTGTTGCCAAATGCATTCACTACGGCCGCATTATTTTGCGGTTTTTATGCCATCGTCATGGCGATGAACCAAAAATTCGAGCACTCCGGCCTCGCTATCTTTGTGGCAATGGTATTGGATAGCCTCGACGGTAGGGTGGCGCGTATGACGAATACCCAAAGCGAATTTGGCGCGCAGTACGATAGTTTGTCAGATATGGTGTCTTTCGGCGTTGCTCCAGCTTTGATCGCCTATGAATGGGCCTTGAAAGGCATGGGTAAGCTTGGTTGGTTGGCGGCTTTTGTCTACTGCGCTGGTGCCGCTTTACGTCTCGCACGCTTTAACGCAAACATTACGGTTGTGGATAAACGTTATTTTCAAGGTTTGCCAAGCCCCGCCGCGGCGGCTTTGGTGGCTGGCTTCATTTTATTAATGGATGATTTGGCTATACCTGGCGTAGATGTACGCTGGTTTGCTTGGAGCGTAGCCTTGTTTGCCGGTTTGACGATGGTGACGAATGTGCCATTTTATAGTTTTAAAGATTTGAATCTGAAACGCTCGGTTCCTTTTATCGCACCATTTTTGATCGTGCTAGCCTATGTTGCTGTGGTCAGTGATCCACCCAAAGTTTTGTTCGCTTTGTTCGTGATTTATGCGCTCTCAGGCTATGTCTTATTACTTTGGCGCTGGCGCAAAGGCCGCCCAGTAAGTTTGATACAGTTGACGCCAGAGTCGCATCACGATGAAGCTGACGACCTTAAGAAATAATTGAGGGCGGGCTCTTGCGCTTTTGTGTAATCCCGCTTATAGTCTTTTCCATGAAATCCTCATCCACGACATACAATGCTCAAAAAGCATTCATCAAAGCAGATCGCTCCGGTCTGCTTTTGTCGTTGGCATTACCAGTTGCCGCTATCCTGGCATCTCTACTAGCATTGTCTCTAGCGAACACGCTACTAGCGCTCGCGCGCTAAATCCCCTTACCCCACAACTTGAGTAGTCTCTCACCCATGTGCGTCTTGCAAGGGGCGGGAAAGATCTATTCAAGTCATCGAGTTTTACTCGACAATTTCAAGCAATTTCACTTACTCTCATTTAGTTTAATTATCTTATTTCGGTATCTTCGGAGGCAAACATGGCAGACAAACTCATCATATTCGACACAACTTTGCGTGACGGCGAACAATCCCCTGGCGCGTCAATGACCAAGGATGAAAAGGTACGCATTGCTCGGCAACTAGAGCGATTGAAGGTCGACGTGATCGAAGCGGGTTTTGCTGCTGCCTCACCTGGCGATTTTGAGTCGATTAAAGCGATTGCTGCTGCGGTGCGTGAACCGATTATCTGTTCTTTGTCACGCGCGAATGACCGCGATATTTCACGAGCTGCTGAAGCTTTAGAAAAAGCCCAGCGCAAACGTATTCATACTTTCATTGCGACTTCCCCCTTGCACATGGAAATGAAGTTACGCATGAGTCCCGATCAAGTATTGGAGCAAGCGATACAGGCGGTTCGTTTTGCACGAAAATTTACGGACGATGTGGAATTTAGCCCAGAAGATGCAAGCCGATCCGATTTTGACTTCCTTTGTCGCGTGATTGAAGCGGTGATCAAAGAGGGGGCGACCACGATTAACTTTGCGGATACGGTTGGTTACGGCGTACCTGAGCTTTATGGCAGCACACTTAAGCGTTTGCGTGAAACCATTCCGAATTCGGATAAAGCAATCTGGTCTGTGCATTGCCATAACGACTTAGGCATGGCGGTTGCGAATTCTTTGGCAGGTGTCATGATCGGTGGGGCGCGTCAGGTTGAATGTACGATCAATGGTTTGGGAGAACGTGCCGGTAATACCGCCTTAGAAGAAATTGTGATGGCAGTGCGTACACGTAAAGACTATTTTGATTTAGATATTGGTATTGATGCGAGTCAAATCGTGGCTACGTCGAAAATGGTGTCGCAAATTACGGGCTTTACAGTACAACCGAATAAAGCGATCGTCGGCGCAAATGCCTTCGCCCATGCCTCCGGTATTCATCAAGATGGCATTTTGAAAGCACGCAATACCTATGAAATCATGCGCGCCGAAGATGTCGGCTGGAGCGCGAATAAGATCGTTCTCGGCAAACTTTCAGGTCGAAATGCGTTCAAACAGCGTTTGCAAGAACTGGGCATTGCGTTGGAATCAGAAACCGAAATTAACGCAGCATTCGCCCGCTTCAAAGAACTTGCAGATAAAAAGTCTGAAATTTTTGACGAAGACATCATGTCGGTAGTCGCTGATGAAGAACATTCGCACGATGCTGATCACTATCGTTTGGTTTCGATCAGTCAGCACTCAGAAACAGGTGAGCGTTCTTCTGCTGTGGTTGTGATGACGATAGGCGACAAAGAAAAATCCTGTATCGCCCAAGGCAATGGTGCGGTGGATGCCATCGTTGGCGCAATCGAATCTGAAGTAAAGAGCGAAGCGGAGCTGTTGCTGTTCTCGATTAACGCGATCACTGCCGGCACGCAATCGCAAGGTGAGGTAACGATACGCCTGAGCAAAGCAGGGCGGATCGTTAATGGTGTTGGCGCAGATCCTGATATCGTGGTGGCTTCTGCCAAGGCGTATATTTCTGCTCTGAATAAATTGCATTCTAAGGTTGAGAAGCTGAATCCGCAGATTTAATGATCTATTCGTATCGATTAATTGCTTAGAGGGGATAGCTAGAGAAGATGCAAAACCCCTCAACGCCGAGGCGCAGAGACGCTGAGGAGCGCAGAGAAGGGTGAAGATTTTCTTGGTTTTTCATTTATTTTTGGAGTTTGTTGAGAATGAAGAAATTAATGATTTACTGTTTTCCTCTCTTTTGTTTTTCCCTCTGCGTCTCGGCGTTGAGGGGTTTTAGATTTAATGACAAACGTTAAACTATGCTCGAAGACTTGATGGTAAAGACCTGAATCTTTTGATGTTTGGACTTGAATCCATCAGAATTTCCATGCTATAGTCGCGGTCTCATCAAATTCTGATGGGATTTATTTAATGTAATTTCACGATATCGACGGTGCTGGCTTGAAAAAGCGAACTCTTGATATCGCATGTAAAGGAAATAAGATGTCTCTCGTAAAAAATGCAAAAGCCGCTATCGTTGCGGATAATGCCCGTGGTCAAAACGACACAGGTTCTCCAGAAGTGCAAGTTGCTTTGTTGACTGCACGTATCAATGACTTAAATGGTCACTTCAAATCTCACTCTAAAGATCACCACTCACGTCGTGGTTTGATTATGATGGTTAACCGTCGTAAGAGTTTGTTGTCTTACCTGAAAGGTAAAGATTTGAACCGTTATCGTTCATTGATCGAAAAACTCGGCTTGCGTAAGTAATCTACTCATCAGAGTATTTTGCTAAACACAGCAAAGAATTAAAGTAAAAAGCCTGCGTCAGTTTGACTGACGCAGGC
>CAUPNA010000128.1:0-13120 GCA_963512475.1 uncultured Undibacterium sp. | reverse complement strand
GCAACCAAAAACCCGAGAACTTTTGCAATGTTTTTCGGCTTCCATCGCCTTTGTCCATATCTAATACAGCGCTAGTATCGACGGCACAAAACTCGCCGACAGAGCTGACGCCATGCAAGACCATCGTATGACTGACATTTTTGGGTATTTGGGAAAAAATGCTGGCGAATAACTTCTCGATATTTGCACGACCATTGGCCTTCGCGTTATCCGGTTGCAGGCTCAAGTTGGCATCAAGTGCATAGAGCGCTGCTATCGCCAGTGGATCGCGGTTAACCCAAGCTTGATCGATTCCTTTTAGGGTGGCCTCGATCGCAGCCCGAGCGCTCGGCGATGCGCAATCCGGCTTGACGATAGGGAGGTTATTGGTATTTGCTAAGGATGCGGTGCTAGCGACACTTAAGCCTAGAAGCAATGCAGAGATGAGTGATTTTGATGATGGTGACATAGCGTATTTCTTTCAAATTTTTGGTGTGAATCGAGTTGGTGGCGGTGTTAGTAAGTCGTTTTATTCGTAGCGAATTAGCATCCTTTCTTTGAGAGTAATAGTTTGATGAAGCTGCTTATCGTAGTGAGATTTGTTGCCAGATAATTCAAAAAAGTCGATATTCGTTGGAGTTTCTGATAACAACGATGGGCATATGATTGTCAGCGCGATCTCTCGACTCAGTCGCCTTATAGTGCCGGCTCCGTTGATAGTGATTGCACTATGCCTATGGTCGATTACGGCTTCCAGAACCATGCGACGAAATACGGCTATTTAGCCTTAAGCGATATGTATAGTGGCGCGAAGTCCATCAATGATGACGCGAGAAAATCAAAAGAGGCCGCCGTGAATTATTTATCAGCTAGAAAATAATGTGGGGTGGCCGCTTTGGCACTATTGATTGACTTAAAAGTTCTGGGTCACAAAGAAGTTAATGGCCAAGTCTTTACATACATGTTTGGTTCGATTAGATGACAAACTTGAAGCTGATGGATGATCCCATTCTTCGTAATATGATTTATCATACAACGATCAAACGTTATCGTTGCAGCGTATTCCTCCATCAAGAAAGTGACTAAGCATGTTGAAAAATGTCGTACATCTGTCGATCTTTGCCAGTCTAGTTTTTACAGGGATCGCCGCTGGCGCGACGGCTAAGCTAACCAATGTCGCCCAAGCAAACGACCAGCGCAGTCAATTTTCCAGACCACAGCAGTTGCTCGATATTGGAGGGCGGCGCCTCAATCTGTATTGCAGCGGCAGCGGAAAAACTACTGTGGTATTTGATGCGCCAGGCGGCGAAGCTGGCTGGAATTGGGCGAATGTGCAGCCCGCAGTGGCCGAGCATACGCGGGCTTGTATTTACGACCGCGCCGGACATGGTTTCAGCGATCCTTCGATGCGACCGCCGACTTCGGGTAATGCGGTGGAAGATCTCCACGCGCTGTTAGTTGCGGCCAACATAGCGCCACCGTATCTGTTGGTCGGCGCTTCATTCGGGACAGCGAACGCCCAACTGTTCGCCTATCGTTACCCGAATGAGGTGAGTGGATTAGTGTTGGTGGAAGCAGAACATGAAGACAATCTCGCCCGTTTGAATAAGGTAAGCGAAGGAAAATTTGCCCAGATACAAACGATGTTTTCCGCTATGGAAAAAGCCTGTCTCACAGAATCTGAAAAGGGATTCCTGCCAGGCAGCGAGCTGCAGCGGATTTGCTTTGGCGAAACCGAAATTGTTCCCGGTAGCGATGGCCGTGGCCTTGATGCAGCACGTAAAGTACAAAACATGTCGCCAGCATATTGGCGTTTGCGCCTGGCCGAATCAGACGTCTGGGCGCTTGGTAATCCTGAACTACGTGCAGCGCGTGGCTCGTACGGCGCGCTTCCCATCATAGTCTTGGTACGCGGGGTCAGCCCGTTTGCGCAACCAGGCAAGCCACAAAGTGCCCTCAACAAGGCAGTTGAAGCGGAGAACGTGGCGATGCAAAAAGAGATCGCTGCCTTATCGCAACGCGGCACTGTCCGTATCGTGCCAGGCGCTGGACATATTATTCATGCCACACATCCACAAGCGGTGATCAAAGCCATTGCGGATGTAATGGCGCAAATTTCACTGCGCCCGAAACCATAAATTGCACATGCGGCGGAATCAAATTGCAGTGTAAAACGGTGTTGCTCAGGTAGCACTAGGTCAGGTCTTGGTTGCGGTTTGGCAATGCCACACAAACTAGCGGGTGGGAATCCTGCCTTGGTAACTACCAGGCACAGGCCAAGTATCTAGCCTTGCAGCTTACTCAGCAATGGTAGCTTGAAGCGTAGGCAAGAAGGCAGGCATTGGTTTGCATAAATCGATGCCGAACCATTTGTTGTTTAATGCGTGACCCCATTCGCGCGTTTTATCGATGGTTAAAGTCGCTGACGCTTTGCTCGAGCTTAGCCACTTTAAAAATGCTGTGTGATCGCATAGACGCCTTGCACTACTTGCGCCATGCGTCGGTAGTCGAGCTTTTCAAAGGTATCGGTAGTCCTGTGATAGTGGGGGTTGCGAAAAAAAGCGGTGTCTGTGACCATCAATGCCGGGTAGCCTTCATTCCAGTAATTCAAGTGATCTGAGAGATCGATACCCTGCAAATTCGATGGCGCGTTGCAGGAGACGACCGGTAAATCGCTGACGCCGCGCATGAGTGCTTTGGCGCGGCGGATTGCGCCAAAGTTACTTAGATTGCCGACTAGAGCAATAAAGTTGCCGCGATCCCCATACAGGGCGGACATACCCGGCGCAGGATAGTCTTGGCTGTTCGTCTTATCCGCAAAATAGCCTATCATTTCTATCGACAACATTAATTGAACTTCACGTCCTGATTCCTTGAGTGACCGTGCATGTCGAAAGCTGCCCATTTCTTGGGTGCCAAAATGTGGGTCTTCCTCTAGCGTGTACGCCACCAGTTCGATTGATCGGGATTGCGGTTTTTTGCTCAGCAGTCGCGCTAGTTCAAGTAATCCCGCCACGCCACTCGCATTGTCGTCAGCACCAGGTGTAGACATACCTTTTGGCTTCCAGTTGCGAAGTGAGTGGCCGTCTGCGTCGTAGTGGGCTCCTATGACTAATAGAGGTCCCGTAGAGGGTCCAAATCGCGCTATGAAGTTTTTGTATATTTTCCCCTTGACCTTGACTTCTTGCACCTCTACTGGCGCACCCGTTGCTTTCAACTCATCGAAAACGTATTGGCCGGCCTTTTCGAGATTTGAAAACTGGTTCGAACTACGCGGGTGAACTTCCGTCGAGAGGTATTTGACATGTGCCTTTAGTCTAGCTAAATCGATCTCCTCTGGCGTTGAAGGAATCGGTGTCACGAAGGGTTGTGCGACGAAGGAGATCGCAACGGCGGCAACTAAAGCAATCGTGCTGACCGTGATGCAGCGGGTTTTGAGGCGCATAGCGTAGAGATTCCGGTTGAGCGTTTCATGGGAAAATGCTTGTGAATAAAAATTTCAAACTAAGCAAGTGAAATATTCTATCTTAGCTGTGTGATCATAAGTGCAAATTATTTTATGTGTCACGGATTGTTTGACAGTTGAGGTAACAAAAGCACGACAAAATTGCAGCAAAACTCTTCGTCAAAAACTTTAGGAAAATTCACGGCTAAGGATCGAAACGTAATATCACCGTTCCCCGTGCATCATGCGGCTCACGGTTGAGCAAACAAAGAGGGTGTCTCGGGTTTCATAGGTCTAAAAAATAGCTTAGTCGAGAAATTTCGGAAACTCAGGCAGGGCGTCAATATGCGATTTCTCATGTTGGATCACGACTTTAGCCCGCACATCTTTGGCTAATAACTCAAACTTTTTGCGTGAAGCTAATGTCGCTGGTTTGTCAGAGTTGAACACAGGCACCGAGTTGTGAGCCCGCGCGTCGGCATGCGTATATAAATCACCCGTGAGTAAAATGCTGCCAGCCTGGTCTAAGCGCAGATGTAATATTGTGCTGCCATTGGTGTGGCCTGGCATCCATTTGATAAGCACGGTATTGTCTCCAAAGACGTCGATATCATCTTTAAATTGCGTGGTTTTCGCGCTGGCGAGTTTGGAATAGAGCCCAAAAAAATCAGGCTCGGATCGACTCTCAGCAGAGAACAATTGCGCATATTCGACTTCCTGCACCAACCACTGCGCGTGTGAAAATAAATTGGCATTGCCGATGTGATCGTCATGCCAATGGGAAACGGAAATATGCGTGATGTCGGTGGGTGATAAGCCGATTTGCTTTAATTGCGCACTTAATTTGAGTTTCATTTTTTTGTGAAAATGTTCGTAGAAGATCACGCCATTTTCTTTGTCCGCCAAGTCCTCCTGATAGCCGAGATCCCAAAGAAAGTTGCCTTTAGGATGACGAATCAAAAAGCATGGATTGGCTAAAATCGCCTTTTGAGATTTTGATTTTCCATCGTCAGAAAATGCAGCCATATCGGCGACCTCGAGTGTGCCGCAGTCTAGTGTATAGAGTTTGATTTTTCCTGACTCTTTTGGTTTGTCGCATCCGCTTGCGAAAACAGTGACGCACGTCAGAATGCAGAAGAGCCGGATGATAAGAAGTTTTAGTTTCATTTTTATTTTACATTTTTAGTATCCGAATGATTTTAACGTAAAACTTTTATCAAAAACAGGGTTTTGTGTCAGCGCCGGCGAGCATGTTACGCTTTGCAAGACGAGTGTTGTACGAGAAATATGGTTTGTATCCGTTACAGATAAAAGTAGGCTCGCAATCACCGCATGCTTGATGTGAAGAGCATTGGAAAGCCGTGTGAGGGAAAATCGCATGCACGGTTTGATGAAGGAGGGGCAGCCTAGCGGTTGCCCTCTACTTTACCTTGCAATAATACACCGCTCAGACGATGTTGTATGTCAAGACTTAACCCCGTGCTCAGAAAAGCAAGGGGTTAAGCTAGGATACTTTGGCTAGGTGGCCTGAATTTCCTGTCAGTTGGTCGCACCAAGTTCTATGCGTGGCAAAATGCTGGAAATGTCATTTTGTTTCATGGTCATCTGGTGCACTTTTCCATTCGGCCCAAGATCAAAGCTCAAGTGCGCGCGCGTTGCGCTGCCTTTGATAAAAAATTTCTGGTCGGCATAAGCCAAAATTTCAATGGGTGGGCGATTACCGCGCTGCATAAATAGCTGTGTTCCTTTTCGGGTAATAATGCGATTTTCTTTGTCATCGATACGGTAGCTACCAACAAAGGGCTCTAATTGTTCCGCAGTGAGTGTAATCGCTTGATATTCAGGAAACGGGTTCCCTATCGCGATGGCTGCAATCGTTGTGCCGATAAAAGCGGCATCAGGCTGCAGGTTAGAATAGTTGCTTAACACTGCCACATACACCTTATGCTTCGGGATTCGAAGCGCAAAGGCATTATAGCCAGGAATAATTCCATCATGGCCATACGCTGGTGCGCCACGCACTGTAAAAATCATCCAGCCAAAGCCATAGGTAGATTCGCTGCCATTGTTGAGTTTGTAAGGCGTGAAGGCTTTATTCCATGAGGCCGGGCTAATTAACTTTTGTTCCGAAACAGCACGATCCCAACGCGCCAAATCATCCACGCTTGAAACTAAACCACCGGCGGCATAAGCAATATCGATGCTAAGCGGCTCGACTTGTTTGAGCGTCGTATTCTCAGCAAGGTAACCTTGGCTATGGATGAATTGCTTCGCTTGTTGTCCCTCATACGCGGTGTGCCTCATTTGTAAAGGCTTGAAAATATGTTTCTGCATATAGTTTGCATAGGACATATCTGATACTTTTTCTATCACCAGTCCGAGTAAAAAATAGCCCGTATTACTGTAGGCAAAGCGTTCGCCAGGAGCCGATTCCAGCGCATCATTCTTAAAGAAATCAAACACCTGCGGCACCGTTACCTGTTTTGTTACTAGTTCACCAAAACCGGGCAGAGCGAAAAAGTTGCGCACACCGGATGTATGTGAAAGTAGTTGTGCAATGCTGATTTTTTGCCCCTTGTTAGGTAGGTGCGGCAGTAAGCTGTGAATATCATCATCCAGATTCAGTTTGCCCGCTTCTATCAATTGTAGGATGGCGACGGCGGTAAATTGTTTAGAAATCGAACCAATCAGCATCAGCGTGTCAGGGCGCAAAGCAGTCCTATTTTCCACATTGGATAAACCATAAGCTTTACGCAAAATGGTTTTGCCGTCGCGAGTGACGATCACTGTGGCACCCGCGCGGTCAGGATTATAGTGACGAGCAAGAACGGCATCGATTTTCTGGCTAGTTTCATCAATAGGAGAATCGGCAGCATTCGCAGAATAGGTCGTAGTTGCCACTGTTTGCGCCATGCTGACGAACGGAGAGACCGCAAGTGCTATCGTGAGGCAAGATAAAGCGAGCTTGGGATTGTGATTACGCATGATTTGCTTTCTGGTTAAGAACACGTACAGCTTATTTCTCCCAATGTCTGCCAACAACGGCTTTTACATGAATGCGATGTTTTCTATTTGAGCGGCGTAAAAGTCGGATGAACGGCAGATTTACATTGGCAACGCTTCAACTTCGTTCACAAAAATACAGAGGAATAAAATTGCCGCAAAAGAGCTGCAAATAGAACTTAAAAAAGCAGTATGGTCACAACTACTTTAGGCTACAACTAGCTCGACGTTTACCGCTATAGCGTGTTTGCGAAGTTTATTTCGCATTCCAAGGTCCGACCCATTTTCGAGCGAGATATAGGATGATAAACGCTTGGTGCACTTGCGCGAGAATGGGCTTTATTGACGGGATGTACGTTGAAAAATCCAGCTTCGAAGCGTCAAACGAATAAATTGATTCTCCGTATGCTCTCGCCATTTGTTCACTTTTTACTGTTACAATATTTTCATTTCATGGACTTAACATCTAAACTTTTTTAGAAGTAAGCTGCGCTGTTTTGACACTCGTTTTCGTAAAGTGTAAGCCTGCCTTGAACAGAGAATCAGGAGACAATTCTGATGTTCTATTTGACGTACTATTCAACGCGCCAGAAATTTAAAGTGTTCGCTTAAAACACGTTTTTTTCAAAACACTTTAATGTTTACCCATCCGAGATGACTAAGGCCGGAAGTTTTCAATGTTTAGGTAAATTATTCCTACTGACCAATCTAAAAGGCATTTCAATATGCGTAAAAATTTGCTCCTTTCTCTGATAATTATTTTCTCGACTCTGTTGATCTATGGGCTGGTTAGCAAAGTAGGCTTACAAGGCTTCTTATTTGCTTGGATCTTGAACTTAGTCTTAATGATGTGCGTTTTCTTTTTTACTGAGTCACTCAAAGCTGAATTGAGTTCTGATTATTATTCAGAGAAAGCTTGGGAGAAAAAAGGAAGAACCTATGAAATGCTAGGCATAAACATTTTTAGAAAAATACTGGTGTTAGTGGGATGGGAAAAATTAAATAAACGAGAAAATCCCGTAGCAAAAAATTCTGAAGCACTGATTCATTTAGAATATCGCACGAAGCAATCTGAATTGGGCCATCTCATTATTTTCTTTATTGTTCTCGCCTTTACGATCTACGTTGCTATCACTGTCAGCATACAAGAATCATTATGGTTGTTCTTACTGAACCTTCTATTGAATGTTTATCCTATTTTATTGCAACGCTACAATAGGCCAAGGCTAAAAAGAGCGATCAGCATAAGTAAAAGAAAAAGATCAAGCGCCACAGCGACTTCAGTCGCTTAGACAGTGGCATGATCAAGCAAGAAAGTAATCAAAAGGCGCACCCACTAGCAGCCCCAGTTAAGTAGTACATGCAATTCCAACGCGGCATCGCCGCGTTATTTTCATTCCTATCTCTGTCATCATACTGCGCCCGTTTTTCACAATTGCTTGCGACGGATTGCACCAGTCACCCATCAGTACCAAGCGGTTTGCCCTTATGGTGACATCCGCCCTGGCGGCTAAAATAAAATGGATTAGCATCGATTTTTTTAATCGTTGCTGCCGCTTATGGTTTATTTGTTGCTTGATGTTGGAATCTTAGAATTGACCTCGCTCGAGCGACCCCGTTCGTGGATCCTAGTGTTAGCAGACTAGTTTGTAGGGTGTCATAGCGAAAAGCGTATTACACCGTTTCTGCACGACTCCATACGGCGCAATACGCTGCGCTATTGACGCCCTATAAAAAGATTGCGCCTTACCGAGTTGTTGCGATTTTGATGCTGCGCTCGGAAAAGTGTTGTTTGATCAGGCATGGTGGAGCCATAACTTGGACTTGTGATCATGGGGTTAAGGTAGAATACTTCGCTTAGGTGGCTTGAATTTCCTATCCTTTTAAGAGGCTGGCATCAACGTAAAACAACTTGAATACTTAACACGCATAGCACATACTCAAGTCAGTACGCTGATCCCCCGCTGATCCTCCGCTGATCTCTCACTGATTTGCATAGATAGTAGAGTTATGAACAAAAAGCATGGTGCGCATCCAAAAATGTGCAATTTTATTTCAATGAACATCCCTTTTCACGTGCTCGCTTTGAGGATTGTGATCATACTCATCATTTCGAGCGTGTGTGGCTATAAAGACGTACTCGCCCAACAAACACAGTTAACGCTTGTTACATCACCCTATCCCCCCTTTGTGAACCCAGAGGGCGATCCTGTCGGTGAAGGCGTTGATATCGACATTGCACGAGAGGCGCTTAGCCGAGGTGGCTATAGCATTAAGGTCGTCATGGTACCTTGGAAGCGTGCCTTAAATATGCTGAGGGATGGTCAGGCTGACTTGACCACTACCATCAGTAAGAGCGAAGATCGCGATTCCTATTTAGCTTGGACCCAAGGTTACCGAAATTCAGTTGAGTACAGATTCTATGGAAAAAAAGGCGATACGAGGAAGTTAACGACACTTAAAGATCTTGAAGGTATGCGCATTGGGACTACGCTAGGTTACTTTTACCCCGATGCCCTGGTAAAGCGCCAAAATGTGAACTACCTTAGCGGCAACACTATTAGCAATACTGTGCAAATGCTGACCAAAGGTCGCTCTGATTTCATATTAGTAAATAATATTGCTGGCCTTTGGGAAATTAAGAAACTTGGCTTGACACAAGAGCTTGAACTACAGGCACTTAAATATCATAGCGACAGCCCAACATATATGGCATTTTCTCGACAAACTAATTTTGCGAAGCCTCTAAACGTGATGATTGAAAGCCTCAAACAGATGGCTAAAGATGGAAGCATTCAGCGCATCGAAAAAAAATACATTATGGATAAAGCGAATTAGCGTGCAATCCTACAGCCATCGCTACTGGCGAAAATTCTGTCGCTGCTTAATGAAACAATTCCACACTATTCTTCGACAACTTGAATGCGAACTACAGTTTCTCGTGCTTGCTTAGATCTAAGCCACAATAAACAGAATCCTTGACCCACAGTAAAATTGAAGATCGCAAATTGGCATTGTTAATGTGATCGGTAGGGGAACTTGGATATACGATCAAAAAGATAGAAACAGAAAGTCCAATACAAGAAAAGTAGGGCGGGTGCAACCCGCGCTGCCAATATCTTCAAGATACCGAGATGGTAGTGGATACTTGAAAGAATATTTGAACGATAAATCGTTGAGGTGACGTACAGCGCGGGTTTCACCCGCCCTACATGTGTAAGCTCCGAAGTTGACGGTGATGGATCGCTATGGATCGCTAAATATCATTTTAGAAATTGATATTTCGGCCAAGAAGTTCCGAAAGTGGTCGAAAATTAGCTTAAGCCGCATTAACGCGAGCGATCATAGTACTAGTGTGGACTTTGCTGTTTTATGAGCATCGTTTGAAATTTTTGACCCGGTTAAACATGTTCACACACGTGCGCTGTCGATAGACGATGCTCCCCCGAGTTTTAGCATACTTTGTAAAAAGTTTTACCTCTTTCCAATTCGTTCTTCTCAAGCATGGCTTCTATCTTCTTTGCCGTCTTGGTAATTGCTAATCCTCCTAGCCCGGTACAGCGTAAGGTATTAGGTATTGCATCGCCTACTTTCTTCATCGTTTCAATGACTTCATCGAGTGGAATTAAATGATCGTAGTCTGATAAGGCCATGTTGGCGCAAGAGATCGCATTCGTTGCAGCCATGACATTTCTATTCAAGCAAGGCGCTTCTACCCTATCGGCAATCATATCGCAGATCATTCCTAATGAAGATTGCAAGGCCATCGATGCTGCGGCAAGCGCTTGGTCCAGCGTGCCATTTTTTAATCCAACAATACCGGCAGCAGCCATGCCTGATCCTGAACCACACTCAGCCATGCAGCCACCCACTTCTGCAGCAAACGTCGCGTGAGCTGCAATAAATACGCCAATGATTCCAGCAGCGAGCATCGCTTTCACCATTTCATCTTGCGATAATTCAAGCGATGTGCTGATACCAATGATAGCGCCTGGCAATGCGCCACACGATCCTGCGGTAGGTGCGGCAACCACTACGCCCATCGAACTTTTCACTTCCATCATGGCAGAAGTGTATAAGATGACTTGGTTCAAAATATCGCCTGCGACCAATTTATTGTCCGTCATTTTCTGCTGAAATCCTAGGGACTGAGGGCCTAAAATCCGATCAGCATATTTGGTTCCTTTTAACCCTAGATCGATCGAGGTATGCATGATCTTGACAATGTCACGCATTTTTTCAAATACCGCTTCATGCGAGATATTGCCTCGGATACTCTCATAATCAACTGCGAGTTCCCATAGCTCGAGATTTTTTCCCTGGTTATACTCCAGCATTCCTGCACTCGTTATAAAGGGTACGGTGAGATTTTTTCTGGACATGACCGGAAGTACCGGATTAATTTTCTTTATAAACAAAACTTCATCCATAGATTGCAAAGTTTCGCACATCTCATCGGATAGAAATTGATTGGATTTTATTTCAATGAAGGAAGACGTTCCTTCTCTTAAGGCAATCTCATCGCATGAAAATGATTGCTCAATCAATTCAATGATATTGTTAGGTGACTTTACGTACACCAATGTTTGAAAGAAATCACCTGCCATCGAAACGGTTGCGCCATCTATTTCGAGTATTTCAATCATCCCGCCACCGGTGGAGATAGCGGTTAATGTTCTGGTTTCTTTTTTGTTGGTAAGCGTTATCTTATAGGTGTTTGGATGAGTGGCCCCGATTGGATGAATATCAATTTTAATTTTGATACCGGCTTCATCAATTGCCTTTAAATATTCTGGTAGGCGTTCTTCATAGGCTTCCCACCCAAGAAATCCACCAAACAAACCCATGTCAGAGCCCTGGCCTTTATGCGTAGTTGCTAGAGAACCTTCGGGATCAAATTCAATATAGGCTTCATTAATATCCTCGTCCATTAAGTCGCGACAAATTCTACCTATTCTGATAGATGCTGCGCAATGCGAGCTGGACGGACCTCTCATGACCGGACCGATAACATCATTAAATATGCTGGGGTATGTTTTCATATAGTTAAACCAATGCAAGTCAATAAGACGCAAATGTGATAATAACAAGGCGCTTGGACACGAATTTACATCAACATTAAAGCTAAATGCAAACCGTCAAGAACCGAAAAAACACAATATCGTCTCAATCTACTTATTGAGATGAACACTCGAAACGACCCGCATAAAACCGCCTCTACTTTTGGATTCTCTGAGCTGGATCGCGGATATGGCTATGCGCTTTTGGCAATTGATTTCCAGGTGTTTTCTTGCGAACCTTGGATAAGGAATAGTGCCTGCGCAGATGGTCAAAATAAGGCTAAACTGCGCTTGGAAATACATCAAGATTCGGCCTATTTCCCTGCCGCCCCACCATCAGCCGGCCGACGGTCTATACCGCCTTCAAGCAGATTCTCTTTCGCGTTCAATATGATCACTTCGGCAGCACCTTGGTTGCCACCTTCGACCACGTTATGTCCCATCGCTTTCAGTAACTTGATGGTGTCGGCAGAGAAGCCGAAGCGTTCAATAGTCAAGGTATCCGGCAACCATTGGTGATGCATGCGACCGCCGTCGACTGCTTCTTGCGCGTTCATGCCAAAATCAATCACGTTAAGGATGGTGGTGAGCACGGTATTGATGATGGTTTTGCCACCCGGTGAGCCAGTCACCATAAACAATTGGCCATCTTTGCTAATGATGGTCGGCGACATGCTGGAGAGCATTCGCTTGCCGGGTACGGCGAGATTAGGCTTGGTGCCGATCTGGCCACGCTCCGTCGTCAAACCTGGGCCTGCATTGAAATCGCCCATTTCATTATTCAATAAAAATCCTGTACCTGGCGCCACGATACGTGAGCCGTAACCGTATTCCAAGGTGTAGGTCAGAGAGACCGCATTGCGCTGTGCATCGACCACCGAGAGGTGGGTAGTTTCTAGTGATTCTGTCGGCCAGGTGAACGAGGTTGGCGTGGATTTCGACGCCTTAGCGGGGTTAATGGTCTTGCGCAGGTCTGCAGCATACTCTTTCGATGTTAAGCGTGCGATAGGCATGTCGCTCACAAAATCTGGGTCACCCAGATGCTGTGCCCGATCTGCAAAAGCACGACGCATTGATTCGGTAATCAGGTGTTGATTTTTGGCAGAGCCATAGCCGTTGGATTTCAGATCGTAGCCTTCCAGCAGATTGAGCATCTGGACCAGCGCGACACCGCCCGAGCTGGGTGGTGCCATCCCGATAATCTCATAGCCACGATAACTTCCTTTGATCACATCGCGCTTCTTGGCTTGATAGGCTTTTAGATCTTCACGTGTGATGAGACCGCCATTGGCCTTCATGTCTTGTTCGAGTAATAGCGCGGTTTCACCCTCATAAAAACCAGCTGGGCCTTGCTCGGCAATGCGCAGCAAGCTACGCGCAAGATCGGCTTGTTTCAGCGTTTCGCCTGCTTGATAAGGCTGTCCATTTTTAGAAAATTGCGCCAGCGTTGCCGGGTATTTTTTAAAAGAGGGCAATACCCTTTCTAAGGAACGCGCCAAGCCATGCGAGACTTCAAAACCATCTCGCGCCAAGATGACGGCAGGCATGACAAGTTCTTTCCAAGGCTTAGAACCTTGCTCTTTCCATGCCATATACAAACCCGCAACCGTGCCAGGTACACCGACCGAACGGT
>CAUPNA010000127.1:0-13145 GCA_963512475.1 uncultured Undibacterium sp. | reverse complement strand
TACGGTCCAGGGAGAGGGCAAAGGAATCACCGCTGTTGCGTTTAGTCCTGATGGAAAATCAATCGCATCATCGTCATGGAATATGACCCAGGCACGCGGTGTGTGGGGAATCGTCGAAATTTGGAATACGGATACGGGCGAATCAGTCAAGAAACTGCAATACGGTGTTAAGCCTATCGTGTCGATTCAATATAGCCCTGATGGAAAATGGCTAGCTGTAGGGAGTTGGGAGGTACAAAACACAGTTGCAGTGTGGCGAGTGGGAGAATGGGAAAACTATTTTCTGTTGGAATCAGAAAATAATGACGAGTCTAAAGCCTTGCAACATATTGCTTTTAGTCCAAACAGCAAATTACTTGTAGCAGGCGGAAAAGATGCCAAGATCAGAATTTGGGATGTCGAAAGTCGTCAAAGACTTCATACCTTGACCAAACACAAAAAACAAGTCAATTCTTTATCTTTTTCCTCAGACGGAAAAACGCTTGCTTCGGCGTCGACCGATCAAACAATACGGCTGTGGAATGTTGACACGGGACAAGAATTGCGCACGCTACATGGACATACTAAAGCTGTCAATTCAGTCGCACTTTTAACTAATAAGAAGCAATTTATTTCGGCGGCAAACGATAACACCCTAAGGACTTGGATGATTGAAGGTGCAAAAAGAAATCAACTTGAATTTGATGGTAGCGCCTATGGAGTGGCTTTCAGTCCCGACGGAAAGCAAGCCGTGTCGGCTGGTTGGAAAGGCAAATTGCGCGTTTGGGATCGACCAACTGGACGTGAACTTGAAAACTGGCAAGCGCATAAGCAATCAGCCAATGCGGTGGCATTTTCAGTGGACGGAAAGCGGCTAGTCAGTGTGGGCAATGACGGTTTGATTAAAATTTGGGAGTTAGAAACAAAAAAAGAATTACGTGTGTTGGAAGAGGTCAAAGGAAACCAGCTGATTGACATTCGTTTTTGCGGCACTGATCGCATTATCTCAACGAGCATGCCCAATTCGGCCAAAGTGTTTGATGCCAATACAGGTGAAATAGTCTACACACTCGCCCACGAAAAAGGTGTCGTCACTGGCGTGTGCTCGAATGACGGAAAATTTTATGCGACCAGTGGAACGGATGGAACGCTCATATTCTGGGACGCCAAGACTGGCAAATCATTGACAAAGCATTCACCGCACCAAGAAAAAGTGACATATTCTGCTTTTAGCCCCGATGGAAAAACATTCGCAACCGCCTCGTCTGACCGCAGCACAAAAATTATCGACATCAAAACAGGCAAAATAATCTTCACCTTAGATGGACATGATGCCGCCATTTCTAGTGTTGCTTTCAATCGTGACGGATCACGAATTGTCACAGCGTCATCCGATCAAACGGTCAGAATTTGGGACACGAAAACCGGTGAAAATGTATTGAGCGTTCCCTTTAACGTCCAAGTTTACGCAGCGCTATTCAGTCCCAATGGCGCTGAACTTTGGGTTCTCGCTTTAGACGATACAATACGCATCTTGAATGGCAAATGATGAAAAGTAAAAACTTTGAAAGTCGTGAATCAGCGAACTCGATAGCATTCAAGTTTTCAAATGTTGCTTTGTTTTACTTCTAGCGTGCGAAATGCGGAAATCAAATGTGATTTCCGTGTTAGGCGACTGGCACTTAATTATCAAATTCAGAGCGTTTTCGGTGTGACTGCTAAACCAAACATAAATCACTGATAAAAATGCAGGCCAAAATCACATTTTTTCCGACTTCCGAAACTAATGGCGAATTTTTACTATTTTTTTATTTCAGCAGAAAATCCACTTTTAACTTCCTGTGGAGTGGAGAACTTAATCGAGAAGAGATCCCTAATATCTAAAGCAAAAATGTTTCAGCTTACTTTCGCTTGAGTAGTGACCGTCCGAATTCTCGCCAATTACCGTCGTGCCGCTTGACACTGTCTACTACTTCCAGTAACCCTTCTTCGCGCAATATGTACACTGTCGTCCCAGCCTCTCCACAATGTGCAGTAGGAGCAGAGCTATCAGTGGCTTTAGTCGCCACGATGGGGTGCTTATCGCCCTTCGAGTCCCGGCAAATCGCCGCGTTTCCGCCTTGCTCCTGTTCCGCATAGACGGCAATACCTTCAAATGCATCGCGACGAGATCCTTGCATTGCGTTCCGCCATTGCAGTTAGACCGTCGTCCCTACTCCACGCTCCAAACTAAACTCGTTATGTGAATCACCTCCCACTTGACTTAATCTCGTCTAATTCTAGTGACTCAATATCCTCATCTATAAAAAGCAAAACCTCAAAACCTCAATACTCAAGCAAGGTCGCTTTACCCCAGAAAATTCTATATGCCATCACCGTGTATCCAATAATGACGGGCAAAACGATGCAAGCCCCTACAAAAATAATCATTAAAGATTCAGGCGCGCTGGCTGCTTGCCAGATCGTGATTTTGTCGATGATGAGGTAGGGGAATAGGCTATACGCCAAGCCGTGAAACGCTAGGAGAAAAATGCCGACTGTGCTGGCAAATGGCGTCCAAATCCAGTTTTGGTTGCCTTGAGTTAATTGCTTAGGTAGGCGCTTCAATACTCTGTCGACCCACCAAAACAAAATCGCAGTAATGAGGGGAATAGGGAAGAGTAGGATGAAGTTGGGAAAGCTAAACCATTTTTCCGCAATGCTGGGGCTGGCGAATGGGGTGACGATGGAGATCGTGGCAATGCCGATGCCCGCCAACCATAAACTATGTCTTGCCCAGGTCGCGGCTTTGATTTGTAATTGCCCTTCTGATTTCATCAGTAACCATGTCGCTCCCAAGAGGCAGTAAGCGGCCATCAAGCTGACGCCTATCAATGCAGCAAATGCATAGCTCCAGAGACTGGTGTTAAAACCAAGAACCAACATGCCCAACATAAAGCCTTGTGAAAAGGCGGCGAGTATGGAGCCAAGATGGAAGGCGAGATTCCAAGCGGGTTTGTTTTGTGCTTGCGCTTTCACCCTGAAGTCAAAAGCAACACCGCGTAAAATTAAGCCAAGTAGCATGAGCGCTACAGGCAAATACAATGCGCCTAGTATTTGTCCGTGTGCGGTAGGGAAGGCGACTAACAAAATGCCGACACCTAGCACTAGCCAAGTTTCGTTAGCATCCCAAAATGGGCCAATGGAGGCAATCATCATGTCTTTTTCGGCGTCTTCAGCATAACGCATCAAGATGCCGACGCCGAGATCGTAGCCATCTAAGATTACATAAGCCAACATGGCCAAGCCCATGACGATCAGAAAGGCGAGAGGTAACCAACCAGCAGGTTGGGATAAATCGGGATGGAGTGGAGTCATCATGGTTCATCCTTGTGAGTTGGTAGCTGGTGTCGAGCCGATTGCTGAAGTATCAGCCTTTCGCGCTAAATAAAACACCACGGAGATATACGAAATAATCAAGAACACATACAGCGTTAAATACATGATCAAAGAGCTTGCCAGCATCGGCACGGGGATTTTTGCTGAAGCCTCGGCGGTGGTAAGTACGCCTTGTACCAGGTAAGGTTGGCGTCCAATTTCAGTCGTGTACCAACCCGCCAGCAAAGCGACCCAGCCAGAAAAGCTCATCGCGACCAAGGCACGTGAAACTAAAACTGGTAGGGCTGGCTTACGCCATACATACCAAGACGCGAGCCAGGAAATACCCAACATCAATAAGCCGACGCCCACCATGATGCGAAAGGCAAAGAAGACCGGTGCCACGGGTGGATGCTTGCCATCAAAATCATTGAGGCCTTTGATCTCGCCGTTCATATCATGCGTAAGATAGAGCGACGCTAATTTGGGTATCGCGATTTCTGCTTTGTTGACGCGCTCTTTTTGATCTGGAATTGCGAATAAAACGGCCGGTGCGCCTTTTTGGGTCTCCCAAATACCTTCCATCGCTGCGATTTTCGCAGGTTGGTGTTGTAAGGTATTGAGGCCATGTAAATCGCCGACCAGAATTTGTAGTGGAATCAAAATTGCGGCGAGTGTCACACCCGTTTTGATGCCAATCAGAATCTCACCACTCTCATCACTACTTCCACCTCGCAAATAACGATAACTGCTGATGCCGGCGATCAAGAACGCCACGGTCAAACCAGACGCCAGCATCATATGCGTGAAGCGATACGGCATGGATGGATTGAAAATGATTTGCAGCCAGTTCGTCGCGTGTGCCTGACCATTAATCATTTCAAATCCGACTGGTGTGTGCATCCAGGAATTTAAGGCAATGATCCAAAATACGGAGAGCGTTGTGCCGCCTGCGACCAGCATGGTGGCAATGGTATGAAGGCGTTCACCGACACGCTTTTGACCGAACAGCATAATGCCGAGAAAAGTCGCTTCTAAGAAAAACGCCGTCAAAATTTCGTAAGCGAGTAAAGGCCCAGCGATGTTGCCGACTTTTTCCATAAAGCCAGGCCAGTTGGTGCCGAATTGAAAGCTCATCGTGATGCCGCTGACGACGCCCAAGGCGAAACTCAGGGCAAACACTTTCACCCAAAAATAGTAAGCGCGCTGCCAATGTTCTGCCTGGGTGCGGTTATAGCGCCATTTGAAAAAGACGAGTACCCAACCAAGTGCAATACTGATGCTGGGAAAAAGAATGTGAAAACTGATATTGGCGGCAAACTGGATGCGCGCCAAGAGCATGGGGTCGAATGTGCTTGCGAGTTCCGCTGGCATGATAAATTCTCTCTGTGTTTGTGAAGCTATTTTTTGGATTTGCCATCGAGGCGAAGACGATCTGTGAACTCGATGATCTTGACGACTTTTGAACCCATTTTCATTAGGGTTTGTAAAGTCTCGGGCGAGAGTTTTTCGACGTCGTCAAACCAGGCACTGGTCAGCTCAATCAGATCGTGCATTTGTTGAATCCGGCCTAAAGCATATTGTTCATCTTCTTTGGCGTCGTTCTTGAGTAAGGCTTCGCGTAACATCGACAGCGTCGGTTCAACTTCACGGCGGCGGCGCTCTTCGACTAGATTGCGGAAAATTTCCCAGACATCTTTCGGTGCTTCAAAAAACTCTCTGCGCTCGCCCGTAATGTGTACTAGCTTGACCAACCGCCATGCTTGTAATTCCTTGAGGCTCATACCGACATTGGAACGGGAAAAGGTCAATTCCTCAGCAATCTCGTCCGCACATAGCGGTGTTTCGCTGAGAAAAATCAGCGCGTAAATTTGCCCGACGGTACGATTAATACCCCAGCGGCTGCCCATTTCGCCAAAATGCGAGATGAATTTTTCCTTGGTTGGACTGATGCTCATGGTTTTTCCTTATTTGTAATTTCAGTAAAATTTGAATTTCCAGTAATTTCAGGAAATATAGCATGATTATTTTTTTCTTGTTTTTTTGTGCGTGATTTTGACGCGTGGTGTGCTTAGAACAAAAATGGTGCTTAGAAAGTAGTTGGCCTATTTCTATATTTGAAAGCATCGTCAGCGCTGTAACTTGAGGTGGCGATGAAACTCCCTCTTTCGCAAGCGGGTGAGGGCTGGGGTGAGGGGAGTTCCGTTAGCTGGAATGCTAACTCAATGTCGTTCGCGACTCTTTAAATGTGTGGAGGAAATAGTATTCCGTCTACCCGACCACCCTCATCCCCAGCCCTTCTCCCGCTTACGGGAGAAGGGAGTGGAACTTATTTAGCTACTTGTATTTTGAAGCGATAAGTTGTTACAAGCTAACCGTTAGCAGCGAGGTATTCTGAAAATGACTAGATAGTTGAGTCACAGTTTCATCCTCAATGTCTTGAAGCTGATCGACTTCAAATTTTCTAACTTGTTTGTTCTTTAGCTAGATTTTTCGCAGCGCGCATTAATCCCAAAAGCTCGATCACTTTCGCAGGTTGATAGGACATCGCGGCGACCAAGGCATGCATCGCAATTAAATCGCGTTTGATCGTTTTACCGGAAAATATTTGTAGATAAATTTTGGTTTTGTCATAGCCATGCTTTTCATAATAGCTAAGAATATCTACAGAATTTTCTTCGCTAGTTCTTTTGCGCGGAATAGCTTGAAAACCGAGTTGCTGAATGCTTGCTTCTGCCATTGCCCATACTGACCAGGGATTTTGACCTGTGATGAGATTATCGTGGTGGCTGATTTGTTGCAAATAGCGTGGGCCAATTTCGACGATGGCACCTTGTTTTCTTAGCTCATCTTCTAACAAAAATGGGAATAGCTCTTTTGCTTTTGGGATGAGAAACAGCTCTTCCTGATTGGTGAACGCACTGATACGTTTTTGCTTAATGAATGCGGAGCCATCACTGAGTTTGACTTGAGTGAGTGCGGCAGGACCATGGCAAACAGCGATGATGGTTTTGTTTTTCTGATGAAAATCTACCACCAATTTGTGGATGTCTGGATTGTTTGGAAAGTCAAACATCGCACCTTTACCGCCAACAAAATAGATTGCCTGATATTGATCTGCATTCACTTCTGCTAGAGGAATTGTGTGATTGGTTTTTGCTATGGCTTTTGCATCATTTAAAAATGCGTAGTCGAATTCTCCCATGTCTTCATCGTCTAGCACCGCACGTGGTTTTCCTCCTAATGGGCTGGCGACATCGACTTCAAAACCATTGGCTTGAAACACATAGTAAGCGCGTGCAAGCTCGGTTAATTCGTAACCCGTTTTTTTCTTTTTCTGACCCATCTCAGAGGTACTGGTGACTACGGCAAGTATCTTGCCGCGAGGCGGCGTATTGGCATTGTGGATGTAAGCGACATCCTGAAGGCGGCTTGCTTTTAGTTTGGCTATGTCAATTTCTGGATCCAATAAGCTGATGAACCATATCGTTGCCGCAACGAATACAGTGATTAGCGCAACGAATCCTAATTGAATTTTTTTCCACATCATTATTCCTTTGTTGAGAAAACATAAGGCAATAATGTAGAACTTAGGAGGTGAAAAAAAGGTGAAAAATGGCGGGTTTATTGAAAAGTGATCAGCTGTGTTGTATGAACAAAGATCGTCAGAGAAGATCAAGTCCTTTTGTGTGAACCTTTTTTGCCTAAGCGGAATCGTCCACAAGCGCTAGAAAAAAACTTCACCTTTAGATCTTATAACGCTTAGGCACGATAAGGCCGTGCAGACCCTACGAATTGACGCTTCGATGGATGGTTTGCGTTTTCATCTATTGTTCATTACTTAAATAGAAAACGACACTGCCGAACACACCGAACTCAATTCTAGGCCGTTTGCGGTTTTAGTAATAACACTGCTGCAGGTGGAAACAACAACCAAATGCCAGACGCAGGCATTAAGCTAACGCCGAATAGTCCAAAAAGGATTAAGCCCCAGGCTAAGGTTTTTGGCGCTAAGATAAGGCCGTTTTTTTCCATCGCGTGGATTGCGATTGCCAGCAGCGCTAAAGGTGCACCAAAGAGTAAAAACCAAACCGCCGCATTCAACATGGGATCTTCTCCTACGCTATTGAACCATCCCTGTTGTAGTAGTCGCTGATAAATCGGCGTAAATACTACCAGCGCGAATAATGTGTGCAGTAGTGCGACTGCGCCTAGCCAACGGCCTATCCAAATTTTTTTGCTTTTCATACGCTTCCTATTGATTAAATGAGTTGGTTTTAAAAGAGTTGGTTTTAAACGAGTGACTTAGACTTGTTGGCACAATGATCTTGTGCATGGGGGTGACGAACAACATATACAGTTTTCCTAAACTGTTATGGACATGCACAACGGTGGAAACGGCAATGCTGGTTTGACCGTTTTGCGATAGTTTGAGTAGCGATAATTTGACATCTAAATGCTTATCAGTTTCACCTAAAATGACTTCCTTATCCGAGATGTTGAGTAAGGGAAATATGCCCACTCTATCGCCGACACGATACGATGTTGCGAGCTTGTCTTTATCAATGTCACCTAATAGATTTTGGTTTTTTAATCCAAAGTAGCCAACCACCTTATTGCGCAATGTCATGAGTTGATTGATCCAATCTGGACATACGGCAACCAGGTCTAGATAGAGTTGTAGGGCAGATTTTTCTTCCGGCTGTATAGTCATTTGATAGCTGTCATAGAAATACGCGTGTTGCAGATCATCGTGTAGCTGACTTGTACTTGGTAACGCGATTGTTTTAACTTTGCTTTGCAATTGCAACTCCGTTTATAAACTTATTTCAAGCTTATTAAAGAAAAGGATTCTTGGTATTCACGACCGCTTCCATTTGATGCAGCATCTGCATGAGTCCCATGTAGGCGCGTCCAAAATAGGGAAGCTCAGTATTGAATTTGCTCATCTTTTGCGCGAGCTCGTTATTGCGTAGTTGCGCATGAGGGAAGGCAGATTTTTGTTTGAAATCGAAGCGATCGGATTGGTAAGGTTCTAGCTGCCAGACGTAGAGCGGCTCTATCGCAGCTTGTAGTTGATCGCAAAAAATGCTGAAGTCAAAGTCTTCTGCTATAAAACCGAGGTCTATGTACGCTTGGTACAGACTAACGCTATCTGGTGGCGAGCTGCGCCATGCTTGCCAGCACTGTTTCATGCTGGCACAAAATTCTGGTGAGAGTGTTTTAGTGCAGCCGAAATCGAGTACCGCTAGTTTGCCAAATGGGTTTTCATCGCTTGTGTTTTGATTGGGCACAAACAGAAAATTTCCCGCATGCGGATCTGCATGAAGTCGTCCTAAATCAGATACGCAAGTCCAAAACCAATCGAATAATAATTGTCCGAAGTGATTGCGTTCAGCTTGACTCGGCTTACCCTCTAGCCATGCTTGTAAGTGCAAACCTTCTATGCGTTGCATGCTCAGTACGCGGCGGCTTGATAAGTGGGTGAATGCTTTAGGAATGAGAATATTGGGATTCACGACGCGATCAGCAAACCATGCCAGTTGCTCGGCCTCGTGCTGATAGTCGAGTTCTTCAGTCAGCTTTTGTGAGAGTTCTTGTAGTACATGGTCGATCACCTCTTGGCGCGGCAACAGTGTGGAGTGACGTGCAAAGTTTTTCAAGACCAAACCCAGCATAGCGATATCGCTTTGAATACTCGCGGCTATGCCGGGATATTGAATTTTGACCGCTAGTTTGTGACCATCATGGCATTGCGCCAGATGCACTTGTCCTAGGCTCGCCGCCGCGTGTGCATTGGCGTCAAATTTTGCAAAGATGTGCTCGGGCGCTTGCCCCAGTTCGGCACGAAATAATTTATGGACTAGGGCGCGATTAACGGGTGTCGCTTGATGACAAGTTTTGCTTAATTCTAAGCGTACGCCTTCAGGTAAAAAGCCCGCTTCTAGCGATAACATTTGCCCTAGCTTGAGTGCCGTACCTTTCAATTGATTTAAGGCGCGAAATAGAATGCGGCCAAGCTCTGCTTCATGCTCATCTTGAGTCTGTGCACTGACTTCTTGTTTGGCTTGATGTCGCCAATGCGCTACGCCAGCACGACCTAAGGCGAGGGCGCCGATGGTTCCACGCACTATTTTGCTGCTGGAGGGGGCTTTCATCCGGCTAACCCACGACGGGCAAGTTGCAAGAGATCAATCAGACTTGAGCCTGGTTGCAACAAGCGGCTCAACTGCTTGCGCACAATGAATAAGCCTAGCTCGGAAATCTTATTGAATAAACCGCTCTTAAGGGCTAAAACCACGACCGATAAACTTAAATCGACCAGTTGCGTGGTATCGGAAAATTCTTCTGATTCGTCTTTTAACCAGTAATTTAAGATCGCAAATAAGTAATCGCCAAATAGCCCACTAATAAAAGATTTGAACGCGCATTCTGCGATTTCGCCACTTTGTTCTGCCTCGCTTAAAAACTGTAAAACATGCTGTTTGAGCAGCGCTTGACCGGGAAAATTATCGCCTACCAAGAGCAAGGGCGATTTCATTAATTCGGTTTTGCAAATCGCTACAAACTCGCGTTCAGCCAAGAGATTTTCCAGAATGGCATCGATCATTCTTTGTAGTTTTTCGTGCAAAGAAAATTGTGCAAAATCGGGCGTCGCCAAACTCTCCTCCATGGCATCTTGCACAGCAATTTCAAAAAAAGCTAATAGCAATTTTTCTTTATTCGGAAAGTATTTGTAGATCGTCGCATCGCCTATGCCCGCTGCTCGCGCAATCTGTTTCATGGTGACGCCATCGATACCATGTAAGCCAATTAATTCCACCGCTTGGCACACAATTTGTCGCCGAGTTTGAGCTTGTTGGGTTTTGCTAGTTTTCATAAAGAATACTTACTATCCATTAAAATGTATAATTTCATCTTCAATATATACTTATTTCCCATTGAAGGCAAATTTTTGTATAAATGGGGGGGAATGAACACTGCTTTCACCGCTGGCGGCGCATTTTCGGTCATTTTTTTGTTCTTCGTTGCAAATAGCTAGCTATTTGCGCCTCATTCACGTAAAAACTGCCTCGAAAAGTGGATCCACCATCGCCTCAAATCCTCATGGAAATTCTGAGTTTAATCCGTGAAATTCGAGAAGAAAAGATGATCGATTTTATTCAGGAGACTTTGAAAGTCTATCGTGCGTTTGAAGTGCAAGTGTAAAGAAAGCCTGATGGTATGATGATGGCGATGTTTACTTGCCGTGCTTCTGGATGTTTGGGTACATCCGATTCGGATTACAGTATCTATGAGATCAATTGGTTGGATTAAGCGGATATTGCTCAAAGTGCAGTGGGGGTTCGAACTTGATTTGAGCAGTTACATTAAAAGAATCTGATTTCTTAAACTCTGCGTGCGGCAACTTAGGCTCTATGCGGTAATTAAAGTAGGGTAATGAAATGGGCGCCGAGCGCGCCCATCATTTGCACCACACCTTAGGATTCACAACTTCATATCATGAACAAAAAACCTTCAAAAACATCAGTACCTAGCGCCAAAAGAATTTACTTTCTGTTGCTTTTTGTTTTCGCGCTCTTCGTACTGTGGCAGTTAAAGCCAGCGATTCAGCAAAATGAAATTCTAAAAGCGCAGCAGGATGAGATGAAGGATGAGGTTTTTTACGACGATCAGGGTAAGCAGATTCATCGGTCCGTGTTTGAGCAGCAGCAAGGTTATAAACAGGCGAAGCAACGAGGTTTTTCCTCGCACGAGGACTGTACGCGGGAGTTTGAAGGTTTGGCAAAAACGGGTTGCCATGAATTTGTGTCTGCTCAGGTAGTTGTACCAGCTGAAGTCGACCGTGGTGATTGGGCTAGTGGTAAAACCACGGCTGAGTGTGAAGCGGAGGTTGACGCGCATTGGGATCCTATTATTCAAGATACCAAGGACAAAGGCGATAAAGATTATGCTGACAACCTAGCGCGTACCAAGTTTTTGAGTTTTTCTGAATGTCGCAATTACGATAATGCAAGGATCACGCAAGTCATCCATCAGCCTAGAGTTCGGGTCGAAGCATTGATTTCAAAAATCATGTCGGGCCATGAAGTGACTGAGGCAGAGATTGCACTTGTGAGAAAAGAAGTGGAAGTCGCGAAGCGTTTTCCTGACGATACTGCTCGTACCGGTTATTTGTCACTAGTTGAGCGTTTCTTTGGTATGGTGGAAGGACGTATTCCCAAACCAAGACTTAATTTGAAACTGTCTTGTGCAGAGTTACTCACTAAGAAAAAAAGTTTGAATCAGTTGGTGATGTCGGCTTCGGTTGAACTTGCGAAGTACACTAAAGCAGATGGTAGCGTGATCGATAAAGCCATGCACAAAGAAAAATCAGATAAATTAATGGAAATTTTTTCTGAGCTAGATTTAGTGAGCCAAAGTATGAGGGCTGCTTCGTGTGAAGGCCCTTGACCAGAGGTCGCAAACTAGCCGACCTTAGAATTTACCAACTAGCGCGGCGGCGGCCAGAAGACCAATGGGTATTCGTCGGCATCTCTGTGTCAAGATGAACTTCGTCTGTCGTCATAAAAATGAATTCGCTGCCAACGCGACCTCGATAGACGCTTTTCGCGTTAGTGACTTTTCTGGTGACAGCAGCGAAGTTCCAAGCATCTTCCATACTGCACTGCACGGTTTTGTTCTGGAATGAGGCGTGTTGATGCGAGAATCCCCATTTTTTTGCGAGCTTGGCATGTTTGCGGAGTGCGGAGGGCAGAGAATCATTGGCCCAAGCCCAAGTGAATGATCCTGCTGTTTCGTTATAAATACCTATAGTTTGAAAATGGGCTGTGCCTGTTTTATCACCGTCAAATTTGAACATAATAACGCCGGCACTGAGGTCGGCAGTCCAGCCTCTTTCTTTACCGTGCGGCCAAGTCGTCGCATGTGCACGATGTTGGGCGACCATTTCATCATAGGCTGTCGTGATGAATGCTAATGCTTCCGCATTGGGCATTTTTTCTGGGCTACGACGCAAGATGTAGTTTAAAAATTGGTTGAAGTAATTCATGGATGCTAATAAAAAAGCTAATCAAATCAAATGTTTATGTCTTGCCAATGGATTTGATGAAAATAACTTGCATTATAGCAGCACAATTTTGTCGAGGAATTTGTGCTGTGAATGACTTACACGAACATGTTGTTCCATGTCTTTAAAGACATGATATTTAATGAAGCATAAATTTCAGTATCGATGAATTACCAGTTCGTCCCCGGTTTGGCATTTGATCGTCACCTACGTTTGAGGGGGGGGTTGTATATATCCTTATTTTCTATACAAGTTGGTATCTTGTGAAAGCCAGGCTTCATCGGAAATTAGACCAGTTGGCACCTTTAAACAGAGCCTTTGTCGGAATGCGTACTAAAGCAAATCGAAAATTAAATATGCTTTGACAAGGCGGCAGAGTTTGCCAGCGTTCCAGGTTGCTTTGTGCTTTTGTCTTTTACTTTAATTGAGGAGGTTATGATGCGTTCGTTTTTACCACAAGTTTTTCATTTAAAAATAGCAAGATATTCGTTATTTGGTTTAATGTCATTTGCCGGTCTGATGCCTGAAAACAGTAGTGCGCAAAGTCGATCTGTTGCCGTACCCCACACCGCAACTACTGAAAATGATCTCATTCGTCAATTCGAAGCTAGCTTAGCGCCACATTTCTTAGCTAATGCACCGGGCGCGACTGTGCTGGTTAGTCGTCAGGGGAAAGTAATTTTTCGTCGCGCTTATGGCCTAGCAAATATCGAAACTAAGACCCCCATGCAGGTGGATC
>CAUPNA010000126.1:0-13213 GCA_963512475.1 uncultured Undibacterium sp. | reverse complement strand
TAGGCAGAACCACTTGAAAATGGGCGAACTTAGCAAACCCTAAAACACTATTTATTTTCCTATGCAAAAACGCGAGAAAATGACACCCAACAAATCGTCGGAAGTGAATTCTCCCGTGATGCTATTTAATCGATCTTGGGTTAGACGCAGCTCTTCCGCGAACAGGTCGAGTGATTGATCATTTTGTGCGGCAAAAGCGGCGGCTTGTTCTAGATGTTCATGCGCATGTTTCAAGGCAATCAGATGGCGCTCGCGTGCCAAGTACAAAGATTCACCTGTTTGCTGCCAGCCAGCGATGCGCAGCAATTCTTGACGCAGTAAATCCATGCCCAGATGCTCTTGCGCGGACAGATACACTTGGGTTACGTCCCCTACTACATCGACACTAGCATGATGCCCGGATATATCGATTTTTGTCCAAACACAGATCACGGGTACGCCATCTGGAAAACGCTCCGCTATTTCTTCATCGGCGCGCGTAGGACCACGACTGGCGTCGAGCAGATGCAAAATCACATCGGCCTTTTGTACTTCATTCCAGGTACGTTCTATACCGATACGTTCAACTGCATCGATCTTATTCGGTACTTCACCCGCTAGCATTTCGTCATGATCATGACGGATACCTGCAGTATCGATAATATTTAGAGGGATTCCTTCAATATGTATGGTCTCGGTAACTTTATCCCGTGTAGTGCCAGCAATCGGCGTCACGATGGCGATGTCATCGCCAGCTAAAGCATTGAGTAATGAGGATTTACCGACATTCGGTTGTCCAGCTAATACGACGTTCAAACCTTCACGCAATAAGGCACCTTGTGCAGCTTGTTCAAACACCGTGCGCAAGGCTTTTTGAATTTCACTGAGCTGACCACGTGCATCAGACTTCTCAAGGAAATCAATTTCTTCTTCGGGGAAATCCAAAGTTGCTTCGACCAGCATACGCAGATGCACGACTTTTTCTACCAAGGCATGTATCACTTTGGAAAACGCACCGGACATGGATTGTGATGCGGATTTCGCTGCCGCTTCGGTGGAAGCTTCGATCAAATCGGCAACTGCTTCGGCTTGCGCCAAATCGAGCTTATCGTTCATGAAAGCGCGTTGTGTGAATTCTCCCGGCTCGGCTAAACGCAAACCCTGTTCTTTACCTGCTTCTAAACAACGCGTCAATAGCATTTGCATGACGACTGGGCCACCGTGACCTTGCAGCTCCAGCACTTCTTCACCCGTATAAGAATGCGGTGCTCTAAAGGCGATCGCCAAACCTTGGTCGATCACCGTACCGTCGGCTTGGGTAAAGTCGAGATAAGTGGCGTGACGCGGTTTTAACGCCACGCTGCCAAACAATGCGCGACTGATTTCGCTGAGGTCTTTACCAGAAATACGCACCACGCCTATGCCGCCGCGACCTGGCGCGGTGGCGATAGCAACAATCGGGGTACTGTCATAAGTGTGTGTCATAAGGAAATTCTAACCTTGCTATAGGGAAATCTGCGAAAAAACTGCAGAGTTTGATACTGACAGATGTATCGTAAACACGACATGATCTGCAGCACAAAAGCCGCTTGAGGATAACAAAAAAGCCCATGACGCATGGGCTTTTTTGACTGAACGGCTCGAAATCTTATCGATGCTCTGGTGGCACGATCTTATTATTGATGACCCATTGCTGACCGATAGACAAAACGTTATTGACGACCCAATACAAGACTAAACCAGATGGGAAGAACAAGAACATCACCGAAAACAACAAAGGCATGTACAACATCATCTTTGCTTGTACCGGATCAGCGGGTGCTGGGCTGAGTTTTGTCGTGATGTACATAGAAATTGCATACAAAACTGGCAAAATAAACCAAGGATCAGGCTTAGACAAGTCGGTAATCCAGCCCACCCACGGCGCGCCGCGCATTTCTACTGATGCCTGCAAGACCCAATACAAGGACAGGAAGATAGGCATTTGAATCAAGATAGGTAAGCAACCACCAAGCGGATTGATTTTCTCAGTCTTGTAGAGCTCCATCATCGCCATATTTAACTTCTGCGGCTCGTTTTTGAATTTCTCTTTCAACGCTGTCATTTTTGGCGTGACGACTTTCATCTTTGCCATACTACGATAACCAGCAGCCGACAGAGGGAACAAGGCTAACTTGATCGCAATCGTAAACACCACAATCGTCCAGCCCCAGTTATTCAGGAAGCTATGGATTAATTCCATTACCCAGAACATAGGCTTGGCGATCATGGTGAAATACCAATAATCTTTAACCAATTCCATACCTGGTGCGACTTTTTCCAAGATTGCAGACTCTTGTGGACCGGAATACAGACGAGCACTCGAAGTTGCAGTAGCACCAGGTGCAACACTACCCAATGCAATGACAGAGCTCACAGAGTAAATATTGTCGCGTACACGTTCAGTACGGATTTCGCGTTTTACTTTGTCTTCAGGAATGAAGGCCGACACGAAGAAATGCTGAATCATAGAAACCCAGCCATTATCAGAAATGGTTTCATGATCTGGCTTGGCATCGGCTCTACCATGACGCTCTTCTATATCGTCAAAGCTGAGCTTCTGAAAATGCTTGGCTTCGGTGTATACCGCTGGTGCATAAAACTCAGTTTGACCAGTAAACATGCTTCCAGATGTTGGCTTAGTACCGTCATGAATCAATTGTAAATACACAGAAGGCGTAATCGCCGCAGCGGTGCTGTTCGCGACGGTGTGTTTTACATCGATCACATAGCTGCCTTTTTTAAAGGTCAAAGTTTTGATCAACTTCACGCCAGCTTGTTCAGATTCCAACACCAAATTCAATTCATTCGCGCCGTCCAAAGAGCGTGGACCAGGCAAAGCAACGAAACCCGATTTGTGGTTAGGAAAGTTACCGCCTAACAGGCCAGTTTGCGCGGCATAAGTGCGTGCAGGAATAGGAACTTCTTTGGTGCCTTTAAACAAGCCAAAGAAACCAGTCTGTTCAATACGCGTCTTGCCGCCGTGACTGTCAAACAAAACCACGTTTTTCTTTGGATCATCGCTGTCTGGATACTTTAATAACTCCAAGCGTTTGATCTCACCACCAATGGTATCAATATCAGCTTTGATCAAATCGGTTGTGATCGTGATCGTTTCGCTTCTGATCACGGGCGCAAAAATTGCGTTCGTATCAGTGGCAGCAGCTGTTGCACTAGCGCTTGTTGCAGCGCTCGCTGGCGCAGCAGTCGCCGAAGCACTGGCCTTTTTAGCCAGCTGTTCAGTCGTTGCTGGGAAGAACATTGATTGTTTTCCGTTATGACGCATCCAGTTATCCCACAGGAGTAACAGAGACATCGAGAAAATAACCCAAAGGACGGTGCGCTTTATATCCATTTTATCCACTTGTATAGGTGTTGATATATGTTAAAGATCAAAAAAAATTAACTAATTGGCTGCTTACGAAGTTGCTTATTTTGCTTGCTTTGGCTGCTTATTTGCTTGCTTATTTGAATGCTTATTTGGGTGCAGTCTGATGTGGGGGCATTAGTCGATTTTTCATCCCCACCACTTGCAGTTTTTTCACCTGACTTGGGCGGGACTAAATCTACACCGCCCGGATGCCAGGGATGACACTTGCAAAGTCGCTTGCCAGCCATCAATGAGCCTTTGGCCGCGCCATATTCTCGAATCGCTTCCATCGCATACTCTGAACAGCTGGGATAGAAACGACAATTTTGTCCTAACATAGGACTAATCGCCAGCTTGTATCCACGCAAGATCAGCAGCAGTAAGGATTTCATGGGGAAGACTCGGGAACAGCGACAGACTGCGCGGTAATAACGGACTTAATTACGCGTTGCGAAACGAATAGACGTAAAACTTCGTCCCGCAAAGCGCGCTTTAATTGCGCGTTAGTGGCAGGACCGGCTTTGCTATTGACTGGCTTAGATAAGCGCACAATGCAATCCACATTCATCAGTTCAGACTGTCGAAAAATCTCACGTGTGACACGCTTGATCATATTGCGCGTAGCAGCGCGCGGTGCAAAACGTTTTGCAGCCACCACACCAAGGCGGGCATGCGGCAAAACATTAGAGCGCGCATATAATACAAAATGCGCCGTTCTTTGCACAGGGCGTAAACGAAAAACGGATGAAAACTCATCCGTTTTAAGTATTCGTCGCTCCCGCGCAAAATCACCGCCGGACAACTGGTTTTGAGCTAGGTCAGGAGTTGTAGTCAAATTAGTCACAATAAAAATTTCAGCCTATTGAACAAACTAAATTGACGAGGTATCAGACCAAGACGCTCGGTATTCAAGAAATTCAATTATAGGGATGCAGCGAGAGGCGCTACCCGCAGCAATACTAAAGTATTGCGAGGACAAGCAACGAAGCGATGCGCCCTAGAATTGGATTTATTGGATGCCGATTAAGCTGCGAGGCGTTTACGGCCCTTGGCGCGGCGTGCGTTCAAAACTGCGCGGCCGCCACGTGTTGCCATACGAGCGCGGAAACCGTGAGTGCGCTTACGACGAACTACGGAAGGTTGATAAGTACGTTTCATGTTGATCTCACTATTTGAGCAAAAAATAAATCGGAATTACGGGTAATAGTGCATTGCGCCGTTGCTTTGATGATGCCCCGTTATGGAGAAGCACTATATAAACAATAGCAACACGCTATTCACACGATTACTGCCCCAAAACCGCTGCTCATGCTTAGTTTCATCTTGTGGTTTCGCTCTTATCATCAACAAACTATCAAGATAGCGTCAATGCAATAAAAGCACACATCTAACAAAACAGGGTAGGGAACCCGTAATTAGACACCATTTCTAAGCCGACTGTCAATCCATTTGCCTGTTTTTCTTCGATTTTCAGAAGTGTTAATGAAAAGAAATTTACCCTCGCCTGTGGATAACTATGCCCGCGAAGAGTAGAATAGCGGGGTCTGAACTATTGCCGCATGTAATCATTATTTCAATAAATATTTGATGCAAACGAATACAAATTTAAGGCTTGGCGCTTCGATTTGCTCCGTTATAATCGGAATCGTTTAAGTTTGAAATGACCAGCATCATGTTTTGCAACATGCACAATGTGCTCGGCAGATATCAGTATTGGTAGAGTTTAAAACAGGTATTTAGTAACATTAAAATGGAATCGATAGCGTCTGGTGATCCTAGACTTGGTCGGTTTTGATAAGAACAAAAACCTAAGTAATAAGCAAATAAACAGTAAAGCGATTCATGGAAAATTTCTGGCAAGCCTGCTCCTCACAACTTGAACAGGAACTCACGCCTCAGCAATTTAGTGCTTGGATTAAGCCTTTGACGATGGTTGACTTTGAAGAAGGTCATCTACGCATCGGTGCGCCTAATCGCTTTAAATTAGATTGGGTCAAAGCCCAATTCGCCAGCCGCATCGCCGAATTTGCCGCGCAATTTTGGGATGACACCGTTGATGTCGAATTCATCATCGATCCACGTGCTGGTAAAAAACCCATTTCAACCACGACCGCGCCAAGCAATGCGGGACAAGGCAATGGTGCCGATCATGGACAACGTACGTCTCAGGCAGGACAGCCCGACGGCATCCCGAACGAACCTCCGCCAGAAACAGCGCCACGCCGTGACAATGCGCGCATCAACTTTGACTTAACTTTCGACAGCTTCGTTACCGGTAAAGCCAATCAATTAGCGCGCGCGGCAGCGATACAGGTAGCTAATAATCCGGGCGTTTCTTATAACCCGCTATTTTTATATGGCGGTGTTGGCCTCGGCAAAACGCATTTGATTCACGCGATTGGCAATCAGATTTTGCACGACAAACCGAACGCAAAAATTCGCTACATTCATGCTGAGCAATATGTGCGTGACGTGGTGACTGCCTATCAACGCAAAGGTTTTGACGAATTTAAGCGCTACTATCATTCGCTCGATTTGTTACTCATCGATGATATTCAATTTTTCGGTGGCAAGAGCCGTACCCAAGAAGAATTCTTCTACGCGTTTGAAGCTTTAATCGCCGCCAAGAAGCAAATCATTATTACCAGCGATACCTACCCGAAAGAAATTACGGGTATGGATGATCGCTTGATTTCGCGTTTTGATTCTGGTTTAACGGTCGCGATTGAACCACCGGAATTAGAGATGCGCGTCGCGATTTTGCTGAAAAAAGCGTACACGGAAGGCGTCAACTTCTCCGATGACGTGGCCTTCTTTGTCGCCAAACATTTACGTTCGAACGTGCGTGAACTCGAAGGTGCCTTGCGTAAGATTTTGGCTTATTCACGCTTCCACGGCAAAGACATCACGATTGATGTCGTCAAAGAAGCGCTGAAAGATTTGCTGTCGGTACAAAATCGCCAGATCTCAGTAGAAAATATTCAGAAGACCGTCGCCGACTTTTTCAATATCAAAGTGGCTGATATGTATTCAAAACGTCGTCCAGCAAATATCGCCAGACCGCGTCAGATTGCGATGTATTTAGCGAAAGAATTGACGCAAAAGAGTTTGCCAGAGATCGGTGAATTATTTGGCGGACGCGATCACACCACGGTTTTGCATGCGGTACGCAAGATCACGGCGGATCGTGCTAAGAGTCCTGAGTGCAACCATGAGATCCATGTGTTGGAACAGACTTTGAAGGGATAGTTTGAAAAGTATTTGCCTGACAGGCGCCAGGTCAACAGAGAGATATTTCTCTGTCATTCCCGCGAAGGCGGGAATCCAGTGACGTAAAAACGGCGCAGATACTGTTACTGAACTAAAGACACTGGATCCCTGCCTTCGCAGGGATGACAGTAAAAAAGGATACGGAAATTCTTACGTATTCGGCGACAAAAGAATTTGAAAATAGCAGTAAGTAATTAGCAGTAAAGACCGGCGTAGGATTTACGTAAAATTGGCCGCAGAAGTTTGGGCAGTTTTTCGCAAGTCCTCCCAATGCAAAGAAGTAATGAGTTGCGATAGATGCAGCATCCTTTAACATTGAATTCATTAGTGAGGATATAAAAATGCAATTGGTAAAAACTCACAGGGATACCCTATTACGGCCCCTGCAAATTGTGAGTGGTATTGTCGAGCGTCGGCACACATTGCCGATTCTGGCCAATATCCTCATCCGCAAAGACGGCGAAAAAGTGTCCTTCTTATCGACTGATATCGAAGTGCAGATTACGACGCACGCAGAAATCGGCTCAGGTGGCGAAGTCACAGCAACCACGGTCGCAGCACGTAAGTTGCTCGACATCTTGCGCGCGCTACCAGATGACAACGACGTCACGCTGAAGCTCGACAACAAAAAGATGACCGTGCAGTCGGGCAAGTCACGCTTCTCTTTGCAGACATTAGCAGCGGAAGAATTCCCAACGGTTGCCCAAGCTGAACATTTCAATGCCAGCGTCAGTCTGCCGCAAAAAGCTTTGAAGCATTTGTTCAACATGGTGCATTTCTCCATGGCGCAGCAAGATATTCGTTACTACCTGAACGGCTTGTTATTAGTCGTCGATGGTAAAAACGTGATTGCGGTCACAACTGACGGTCACCGTTTGGCGTATGCGCAAGTCGAAGTCGAACAAGAATTCGCACGCCAAGAAGTCATCATTCCACGCAAAACGATTTTGGAATTGCAACGCTTGTTGGAAGACAAAGACGAACCAGTCCAACTCGACATCGCTAACAATCAAGTCAAATTGACGTTTGCGGATATTGAATTGATTTCCAAATTGGTCGAAGGCAAATTCCCTGATTTCAACCGCGTGATCCCAAAAGGTTACAAAAACAATTTCACCTTAAGCCGTGAAAAACTCCTGCGCTCTTTGCAACGCGTCGCGATTATGACGTCGGACAAATTCAAAGGCGTACGTTGCGTGATCGAACCAGGTTTAATGCGCGTCTTGTCCACCAATGCGGATCAAGAAGAAGCGGTCGAAGAAATCGAAATCGATTACGGTGGAGACAGCGTCGATATCGGCTTTAACGTCACGTATTTGTTAGATGTATTGAACAACCTCAAAGTTGATCAAATCAATGTCGCCTTGGGTGATTCCAATTCATCCGCCTTGATCACGATTCCTGAGAATGGTGATTTTAAATACGTTGTCATGCCGATGCGGATTTGATGTCCTGCCCCCTTCTCCCGCAAGCGGGAGAAGGGTCGGGGATGAGGGACGTTCATCAAGCCATGAGTATGATGGAAATCAGTAAGTAGATTTCATCGCTTATTCAAAAGGTCAAGTTACGTAACCACCCTCACCCCAACCCTCTCCCGCTTGCGGGAGAGGGAGTAAAGAACTAAAGAAATGTAGGGCGGGTGCAACCCGCGCCGCCAACCCACCGGGCACCTGAGCAGCGAGGGTTGTACCCGCCCTACAAAAGAAGCAAACAAAGCACTAAGAACCGCAGCCAAAAGCTGCTTGTTAATTTCAGAAGGTAGCCATGTCCGAGAATACCCAAGACAACACAGCAACGCCAGCAAACGTACCAGCAACTGAGTCCGCCACATCCGCTGGCTATGGCGCATCGTCCATTCAAATTCTTGAAGGTCTCGAAGCCGTACGTAAGCGTCCCGGCATGTACATCGGCGACACGTCTGACGGCACAGGTTTGCACCATTTGGTATTCGAAGTCTTGGATAACTCCATCGACGAATCCCTAGCTGGCCACTGTACAGAAATTAACGTCACCATCCACAGCGATAATTCAATCTCAATTACGGATAATGGTCGCGGTATTCCGACTGGCATAAAGTGGGATGACAAGCACGAACCTAAGCGCAGCGCGGCTGAGATCGTGATGACCGAATTGCACGCAGGTGGTAAGTTCGATCAAAACTCCTACAAAGTTTCCGGCGGTTTGCACGGCGTGGGTGTGTCTTGCGTGAATGGCTTATCCAAATTATTGAAGCTGACGATTCGTCGCGATGGCAAAAAATACGCGATGGAATTTGTCCGTGGCGTACCTCAGAATCGTGAAATCGAAACCATCGACGGCGTAGTTTGTTCACCCATCAAAGTTATGGGTGACACAGACAAACGCGGTACCGAAGTGCATTTCTGGGCCGATGAAGAAATCTTCACGCACGTTGAATTCCACTACGAAATTTTAGCAAAACGTATCCGCGAACTCTCCTTCCTGAACAACGGCGTACGCATCAAGCTGAACGATCACCGCACAGGCAAAGAAGAATTGTTCGCCTTCGAAGGTGGTACACGCGGTTTCGTGGAATACATCAACAAAAACAAATCCGTCTTGCATCCAACGATTTTCCAGGCAACTGGCGAAAAGATGTCGGATCAAAACACGAACATCACGGTCGACGTTTCCATGCAATGGAACGACGCCTACAACGAACAAGTACTGTGCTTCACCAATAATATTCCGCAACGTGACGGTGGTACGCATCTGACCGGTTTGCGCGCAGCGATGACACGCGTCATCAACAAATACATCGACGAACATGACTACGCAAAGAAAGCCAAAGTCGAAGTCACTGGCGACGATATGCGCGAAGGTCTCACTTGCGTGTTATCGGTAAAGGTACCAGAACCAAAATTCAGCTCACAAACTAAAGACAAACTCGTCTCCAGCGAAGTGCGCGGCCCGGTCGAAGAAATCGTGGCTAAAACCTTGACCGAATATTTAGCAGAACGTCCAAACGACGCCAAAATCATTTGCGGCAAAATCGTCGAAGCCTCACGCGCTCGTGAAGCCGCCCGCAAAGCGCGCGAACTCACACGTCGTAAAGGCGTGATGGACGGCTTGGGCTTGTCCTCTAAACTCGCCGACTGCCAAGAAAAAGACCCAGCGCTGTGCGAACTCTACATCGTCGAGGGTGACTCTGCGGGTGGATCTGCGAAGCAAGGCCGTGATCGTAAATTCCAAGCGATCTTGCCATTGCGCGGTAAAGTATTGAACGTAGAAAAAGCGCGTTTCGAAAAAATGCTGTCGTCTGAACAGATCACGACTTTGATCGCGACACTCGGCACCAGCATCGGCCCTGACGAATTCAACGCCGACAAATTGCGCTACCACCGCATCATCATCATGACCGATGCGGACGTCGACGGTGCCCACATTCGTACGCTGTTGTTGACACTGTTCTACCGCCAAATGCCACAACTGGTAGAGCGCGGCCACATCTACATCGCGCAACCACCTTTGTACAAAGTCAAAGCCGGTCGCGACGAACGCTATTTGAAAGATGATGCCGAAGAAGCGGTCTACATGACCACCGTCGCATTGAACGGCGCATCGCTCACACCAAGCACAGGCGCAGAGCCTATCGTCGGCGAAGCACTCGGCGAATTAGTGCGCCAATTCAATCTGGCCAACGCCATCATGACGCGCTTAACCCGCGTCATCGACCGCGCTGCATTGACCGCGATCATGACCGGTGTGACCTTGAAAATGGACACACCAGAAAACGCTGAATTGTCCGCACAAGAGTTGACCAAAACCATGAACGACCCAGCCGTCAAAGCCGTCGTTCGCAGTGACGAACTCTCAGGCATGCTCAGCCTGCGCATAGAACGCCTGTACCACGGCAACATCAAAGTCAGCAGCATCGACGCCGACTTCGTCGAAAGCAGCGATTACAAAGTATTAGAAAACGCCGCACAAACCTTCAAAGGCTTATTAGGCGAAGGCGCTTTCATCCGCCGTGGCGAAGGCGAACGCATGAAAGAAGTTGCCGTACAAGACTTCCACCACGCCATGCTCTGGCTACGCGAAGAAGCCGAACGCGGCGTTTCCAAACAGCGCTACAAAGGATTGGGCGAAATGAACCCAATGCAGTTGTGGGAAACCACCATGGACCCAAAAGTACGCCGCTTACTCAAAGTACAGATCGAAGACGCGATTGCTGCGGATCAGATCTTTACTACGCTTATGGGCGATGATGTGGAACCGCGCCGTGCGTTTATTGAGTCTAATGCTTTGCGGGCTGGGAATATTGACGTTTGATATAAATCCAAAGCACAAAAAGCCCTCCCTCTCGGTTGGGCTTTTTTATTGGATGTAAAATTTAGAAACAGACTTGTTCTGTTTTAAATTTCTTTCTTTAGCTAAGAAAACCAGCGGAGGGATCATGGCAATTCAACTCGATCTAAGCTCACTAGAAAATGCCTTGCAACGTCTAAGCGAAGGACTGCAAGCCTACTCCGGCGATACGACCAATTCTCTGTACCGCGACGCCAGCATCCAACGATTTGAATTCTGCTACGAGCTATCGCACAAGATGCTCAAGCGCTATCTGGAATTAGCGTCACCTAATCCGGTGGCAATTGATGAACTCGCTTTCCCCGATTTAATCCGAAGCGGCAACGAGCAAGGCCTATTGCGCAATGGCTGGGACAAGTGGAAAGATTACCGCAAAGCCCGCAGTATCACCAACCACACTTATGACGAAAGCAAGGCCATAGAAGTCATGCAGATCGTGCCGGATTTTCTGCTGGAAGGCCAGTCCTTGCTGGACGAGTTAAAGAAGCGCGGCACGCCTGAAGCGTGAAACCAGCGATGACAAAACCAGCGCACAAATTGCCAGACATCGCCATCACGCCAGAGCAATGGCAGATCGTCTCCGCCATCCTGCAAAAGCACGTACCAGATAAAGAAGTCTGGGCCTTCGGCTCACGCGCCACCAACACAGAAAAACCCTATTCAGATCTTGATCTAGCCATCATCAGCGACACAGGTTTATCACTTAGTTTGCTCGCCGAAATCGAACATGCGTTCTCTGAATCGGATTTGCCGTTTAAGGTGGATGTGGTGGATAGTGCGACAATTAATGCTGTGTTTCGCGGGATTATTGAAAGTCACAGAGTAAGGATTCAGTGAGGATCAGCGTGGTTGAGTTTTAACTGATGCTGCCCATATAGTTTCCGCACAATAAATAATATGGCTAGAGGCCTTTATGACCAATAAGACCAATCAACCAGCGTTACCGCCAGATGCAGATCAAGCCTACCTTGACCTGCTTAAGCAAATATCTGACACCTACACGCAAGGCCGTATTCAGGCGGTACAGGCCGTTAACACGCACATCACACAAACCTACTGGCAAGTCGGGCGGCAGATTGTGGAGTTTGAGCAAGGCGGCAAAGCGCTGATCAGCAATCTCGCCAGCGACCTCAGTCTGCGCCATGGCAAGGGGGTTTAGCCGCAGCAACCTGATTCGCTTTCGCCAGCTGAACCTGGCTTGGCCAATTGGTGCGACGCTGTCGCACCAATTGGGTTGGTCGGTAATTGTTGAATTACTGAAAATAGACGACCCACTGGAACGTAGCTTCTACGAGCAACAAAGCATACGCGAGCGTTGGTCGGTTCGAGAGTTGATACGGCAAAAAAACAGTGCCCTGTTTCTACGCCTCGCCGCCAGCAAAGACAAAGCCGGTATCATGCAGCTTGCCACGCAAGGCCAACTTATAGAACAACCCGCCGACCTCCTGCGCGAGCCCTATGTATTCGAGTTTCTGAAAATCCCCGAGCCTTATCTAGTGTCTGAAACCCAGCTCGAAACCCTGCTGTGCAACCACCTCCAGCAATTTTTGCTGGAATTGGGCAAGGGCTTTACCTTCGTCGGACGGCAATACCGGGTTACCCTGAACAACACACACTACAAAGTAGATCTGGTTTTTTATCATCGCATCCTGCGCTGCTTTGTGCTGATCGACCTCAAAATTACCGATGTGCAGCACCACGATATCGGCCAGATGAACATGTACCTGGGTTATTTCGCGGCAGAAGAAAACACCGAAGGCGACAACCCGCCCATCGGCATCATCCTAAGCCGCAACAAGGACGAGCTGCTGGTCGAATACGCCACCTACCAAATGAACAGCCAGCTCTTTGTACAGAAACACCAGCTCTACCTGCCCGAGCGCGAAGAACTGCGCCGCGAGCTAGAACTGACCTTGCGCGAAGCGGGTACAGAATCTGGAGAAGCGCCATGAAAACGAGTTTGCTTGCAAACTTGAATCTCTTATTCACGCTTGCCGTAGGTTGATGAGTCGATGCAAAACTCGGGTTGTTACGCTTTTCTAACCCAGACGCTAGCGAAGCCTTATAATTGTCGCCGACGAAGCCGAACGACCAGGGGTCAGCATCGCATTAAATTTAAGCGATGCTGACCCCTTAGATCCTTGACCCGCGTCTGGCATTCATTGAATCGAATGCTTTGCGTGCTGGGAATATTGATACTTGATGTAAAGCGAAAGCACCACGTACGCC
>CAUPNA010000125.1:0-13280 GCA_963512475.1 uncultured Undibacterium sp. | reverse complement strand
CAGAGCCATCCATTTCAACATCAGAAGCATTACCGAGAAAAATACGCTGCCAAGCACGCGCTGCCATCGGCCATGCGGCGATCTGTTCGCGATGCGATTCCCAGATTGGGCGCGGAAATAAAAGGAGGCAGCCATGAGGATGTCTGGTCAAAGTCACCCGACCTTCGCATTGCAAAGCGAGCGCGTCACGATGCCGGGCTGGGATAGACATCCTGCCTTTCACATCTAAATTGAGTGCTGACGCGCCTTGAAACACGATTTTGGCCTTGCTTTCGAGAAATACCTTTTGAAGATCTAAGTAATTTTATGACTTACTAATTTGCGCCACAAAAAAACACTTTTTCACACATTTCCCCACTTTAGTGGATCACTTGAGCATGGTCAAGCAAATTTATACGTGAAATGCGAAATTATTGAATAAAGTCAATGACTTAGCGCACACAGTTAAACCTGAGGAATGAAGAATATCTCGATAAATTAGAGACTTACGAAAGATACTGAAAGTAGGACATCAGCTATACCCATGTGTTTAGCTAAATGACCTAAATAGTGAATGGCGAGGAAAATGCCACAGTGAGCGAGCGCTCGCTAGCGGATTGTCTGTGCGACAAAAGCGTCTACTGATTCAACAAATGGAACTCAAACTGAAGAAAAAAAGAGCCCAAGCTAGCCGCCTGGACTCTTTCTAAAAACTTTAAGTATCGACTATTAACCGATTTTAATTAACCACACAAGGGCAAAGTAACGCCATCGCCACGACCATTATCTTTCAAAGTCATGGTCGATGTCGCAGCAGCCCCGAGGCTATCTAGTACGGTGATAGTGACATCAAAGGTACCGAAGGGAACACGCACGCCACTCGAGTCAAACGGCGTAAAACATCGGTTAGCATTGGTGCCGAGGCCTACACTCAAAACGCTGCCAGCGACACTCACACTAGACAACCGCTGGTCACTGGTAAAGGCACGGTACGGCCCTGTGCCACCAAAAATATTAAGATTAATGATGTCCGTGCTATCTTCACCGATCAAAAACGGATTGGGTGATATGCGAAGAATTGTATTAATTTGACTAGCCGTTAAGGTAAATTCCTTACTCTGACCGGACGCATCTGTAATCGTCACAATAGTACTTCCTACATTTAACAAGGTGGCTGTAAAACTTCCCCCGTTGCTAAGTACAGGAGATGGCGTAACGGACGCTATACTAGGATTATTCACCGTCAAAGTATAAGGTGCAGTACCTGATCTAACCAAGAATCTCAAAGTATCTCCAACATTGCCGCCAGCACCTTCCGGTTGTACTGTGATCAGTGACGATGAGACCGGGTTCACTGTCAAGGCTATCGTCTTAACTTGACCCAAAGCATCCGTAACAATAATTGAAGTATCCCCGCTACTTTGCAAACTGGCGATGAAACTTCCGCCGCTGGTGCTCACTGAAATTGGGCTAACCGTCGCAATGCTAGAATTATTGCTTGTTATTGAGTAGGGAGGTTTTCCGCCAAGTACTAGAAAGTTCAAACTACTTCCAACGTTCCCGCTAGCACCATTTGGTTGAACATCTATCGGTCCAAACGTTGCAGCAGTAACCGTCAAGTCTATCGTTACTGATGCACCAGAGTTATCAAACACCGTCACCAGTGCACTACCCGCTGCGATCGGATTAATACTTAAAGTTGTCCCACCACTAACCGTGGTGGTCGCTACAGTAGAATTGCTGCTGGTAGCGCGGTAAGGCGCAACACCACCGCCAATCAGATACGTGTCTGCAACACCCGCTGCGAGGGTTATGCTATTTCCAGCAGTGGTGAAAAGAATGGCACTACTATCACCAGAATTCACCGCAACACTAAAGCTAACCGATGCGCCCGTGGCGTCAAATATAGTTACCTGCGATGAACCAACAGCTACACTGGAGATAGTAAATTCTGTGCCAGTTACCGTAGAAGGCACGGTTACCACAGCAGAATTACTACTAGTCGCCTTGTAGGGCGCTTTACCGCCACCTATCGTATAAGTATTACTACTACCTTTAGGCGTCACAACGCCATCGCCCGCCGTCGTATAAAGACTAACATTGCTATCACCAGAACTGACCGTCACACCAAAACTTACTGAAGTCCCGGTTGCGTCAAATATACTTATCACTGACGAGCCAGCAGCAACACTAGAGATAGTAAATTCTGTGCCACTTATAGATGAAGGCACAGTCACAACTGCAGTGTTACTACTAGTTGCTTTGTAGGGCCCTTTACCACCGCCTATCGTATAGGTGTTGCTTGTCGCTATAGGCATCGCGATAGATGTCCCAGCCGTAGTGTAAAGCGCCGTCGTACTTCCCCCACCCGAACCTACCGTCAACGAGATAGTAACCGACACACCAGTAGCATCAAACACTAAAAATTCCGCACTACCGGCACTTACGGCATTAACAGTCAGAGTATTGTTTACAACCTCGGCTTTGGCCACATTAATGTTGCTGCTGGTCGCAACATAAGGCGCAGTTCCACCGCCCACCGCATAAACCGATTTTGCGCCAGGCTCCATCGTTACTGCACCGGCTGCTACAATGTATAGTGGAATTGCGGTACCAATAGGGTCAACGACAACGGTGGTACTGACCGATTCACCCGTCGCGTCAAACACCATAATGTGCGCAGATCCTTTAGCGATACCTTTGACCGCAATTACATTCCCAGTTAGGGTAACCGTAGCGACGCTCTTATTATTACTAGTCACCAAATACGGCCCGGTACCACCACCGACCAAATAGTCATTGACCTCGCCTATGCTTGAATTAATGGTTCCGGCCGCGGTGACATAAAGAGGCGCTACAGTACCGCCATTACCAACAGTCACATTCAACGTAACTGCTGCTCCAGCGCTATCAACAACAATAATTTGCGCGGCACCTGCTTTAATACCAGAGATAAAGAAACTATTATTATTGATTCCAACCGTGGCGATCGCCGCATTGCTACTACTCACAAAATAGGCGGGTCTACCGCCACCAATTACATAGCTATTTGAAAGTCCGGGCGCTAAGGTCAAGTTGCTCGGAGCTGTCACAAATAAATCGACGGTAGTGTTGCCATTACCAATCGTCACACTGACGCTAACTTGTGCGCCTGTCGCATCACTGATCACAATTTCTGCAGTACCATTGAGCAGGCCTTTGACACTTAAGGTCGTTCCTTTTACTTCGACACTAGCGATGGTTGCATTACTGCTACTGGCTTTATAGGTTGCAGTACCACCGCCAATCTCATAGCTAACAGTACTGCCTAGAGCAATATTCACCGTAGAAGGCGCTGTCGTATAAAGAGATTTGCCAGTCGGGGTACCAACTGTGCCGGCACCGCCGCCGCAAGATGCAAGCAATAACGCACTTAGTAATAGCCCAAACAAGGCATAGATCAAGCGCAGGGGGTGCGCGACTTTTGTCGCCAAACTATAAGTCGTATGAGAAACCATAATTATCCAAAAAAATTTACTGCGAATTGAACTTCCATTGAGCGCCATTATCCTATCGATTTTTCTTTTCCGCCTGATTTTATGCAAAGTTTATACAAAGTAGTTCAAGGAGATGAGCAGTGCCTCACAGAGACTTAAGCAAGCAATCAAAACCAAACTAAGGTTCAGTATCAAACCTATTTCATCGATATTTTTGCATAGAACAATATCATTTGTTAAAAATTTTCCATGTGAGAAACAACAAGACCCATTCAAATCCCTGCAAAACAGGTGGATAGTGCGTATGCTTACGACGAGAAATGCTTATAATCGCCACTCGGACAACAGACCTCAATTTCTATGTACCATTCTCATTTTGGCCTGAACCAATCCCCATTCAGCATTACCCCCAATCCCGCCTTCTTTTACTCTGGAAGTAAGCGCGGTGATATTTTGGATGCTTTAATTTATGCAGTAACCCATGGCGAGGGCATTATTAAAGTTACTGGCGAAGTGGGCAGCGGCAAGACTATGCTTTGTCGCATGTTAGAAGGCTTAATGCCAGCGCATGTCGAAGTAATCTATCTGGTTAACCCAACCTTAAGCCGTGAAGAAGTCGTGTTCACTATTGCGGGCGAATTAGCGATCCCGACCGAAGGAAAGCGCCCAGATGAGGTAATACGCTTATTGCATCAAGACTTGATCAGTAAGCATATCAATGGGAAACAGGTTGTATTGCTCGTAGAAGAAGCGCAAGCAATGCCACTCGATACCTTGGAAGAAATCCGCCTATTTTCCAATCTAGAAACCGCACACCACAAGTTATTGCAAATTGTTTTATTTGGTCAGCCAGAATTAGATGAGAATCTCAACTTGGCCAGTATGCGTCAACTAAAAGAGCGGATTACCCATAGCTTTTTAGTACCTCCGATGCCACCCGCTCTCATTCCAGAGTTTTTGATGTTTCGCATGCGGGCAGCCGGCTACCACGGCCCAAATGTGTTTAGCAAAGCTGCGATTAAACGCCTAGCCAAAGTATCAGAGGGCATCGTCAGGCGTATAAATATCCTCGCAGACAAGGCATTATTGGCCGCCTTTGCAGACAATACGCATGCGGTTGAAGCCAAGCATATTAACGCTGCAATCCGCGATAGCGAATTTTCTTCCAAAAAACCAGATATCCCCTACCAGCCTATTGGGTTGGCAATATTGAGTTTGTTATTGCTATCGGGTCTGGCATATTGGGCACATTGGTCATGGAAAACAAATAGCACAAACAAAGAAGCTGAAATCGCTAAGTCTGCAGAGATTGCTGCAAAAAAAACCGGAATAAACACGGCGCCAGCTGTACTTCCCACACCCCATAGCAACGCCACCAAAACCGAGCCAAGTTCTGCAACGACTAGCTCGCCGCCATTAGAAACACTAGCTGCCCCGGCTAATCCTGTTCCCGCTACGCCGCCCACAACTGAAAACACCAGCCTGCTCCAACTTCGCGTTGCGCAATCAAAAAAATGGTTAGCGGAGACGCCCGACTACATTTATACCTTACAACTAAGTTTAGTCGACAGTGCTGACGCATCGAAGTTAGAGGCGCTACTTAAACAATATGCCGGACAATTTGGCATAGACAATATCTATCTGTATCCAACCAAACTAGCGAACCAAGCGCGCTACGGCATTGTCTACAACAGCTTCAACAAGCGCGAAAACGCCTGGCAAAAGCGTAAGGAGCTGGAAGAAACCTCGGCAATTCGGGCACAATTACGCACGATAGAGGGACTTAAGAGCGAAATGCAGCGCTCACAGAGTGAAGATTTGTGGTGAAATAGAGAAAACTCTCCGCACAAATTCTTAGGCGGCATTAAAATTGCCTTGCACATGCTTGCAATTGACTTGTAACTGACCAATGACTCGAATCGATGAATAAATTAGCTGTCACCTGTTGTGTTTTCCTCGCTGGCTGCGGTACGCAAGCAATTGCGCCTTCCACTAGTCACATTCAAGAGGCCAATCGAAGTAACGATACGATCCCCGAGCCAGTGCGTCAAAGTGCTAGCATCAGTCCACCCAAGCCCACACCAAAAGTGGAGACTTACAGCGTCGCTGTCTACAAAGTCCCAGTGCAATCCTTGTTGTTTGCCTTAGCACGCGATGCCAAAGTCAATGTCGATATTCATTCTGGCATCGAAGGCGAGGTCACTTTAAACGCCTTGGATCAAACCTTGCCGCAAATATTGTCACGCATCGCCAAGCAAGTTGATATGCGATTCGAATTAAATGGCACCAATTTAGTCGTCCTGCCCGACACGCCCTTCCTGCGCAACTACAAGATCGATTATGTCAACGTGTCACGTGACACTAGCAGTACCGTCAGTATTGCCACTCAAATATCGACCACGGGCGGTACTTCAGGCGAAAGTGGCAGTGGCAATAACAATTCAACGACGTCGGTCTCCAACACGTCGAACAACCGTTTCTGGACAACCCTGGTGGAAAACATCAAGGACACTCTGCGTGAGACCGACAAGCAGTTCCCAGACAATAATGCACAAAATGTCGCCAATCAGGCAACGCCCGCAGCAGCCAATGGCGTAGCTGGCGCACAAGCGACGGCAACTAATAACAACGCACGTCAAGCTAGCTACCGTGAAGCTGCGTCGGTCATTGCCAATCCCGAAACAGGCTTGATTGCCGTACGTGCCACGGGTCGTCAGCATGAAAAAATTCAAGAATTCCTCGATTTGGTCATGTCCAGTGCTAAGCGCCAGGTCTTGATCGAAGCGACCGTCATTGAAGTTCAACTCAACGATCAGTACCAGCAAGGGATTAACTGGTCATCACTACGCACCAGTCCCAACGAGGGACCCAATGTCAGTTTTGGTCAAGCAAACGGGAGCGCTTTACCATCGGGCATCAACCCAAGCACCAGTCAAGGCATCCTGAATTTGAATTTCTTAAAACCCTTGACGGGCTTGGGCAACATCGCTGCAACTATACAATTATTAGAATCGTTTGGTAAAGTCAAAGTATTGTCCAGCCCCAAAATCAGCGTTTTAAATAATCAAACGGCCTTGCTCAAAGTGGTGGACAACCGTGTGTACTTCACGATTACGGCAACAACCCAGCAAGGCAGCGTCGGTACGCCCGCCATCACGACCTACACCTCAAGCCTGAATACGGTGCCGGTAGGTTTTGTCATGAGCGTCACCCCGCAAATCGCGGACAGCGAAGAAGTGACCATCAACGTTCGTCCTAGCATTTCTCGCATTATCGGTTTTGTCCAAGATCCTAATCCAGCCTTAGCCAATGCGACCGTGCCAGTGGTGAGCCAAGTACCTGTCATACAAACCCGTGAGATGGAATCGGTCTTGAAAGTCAGCAGCGGCCAGATTGCCGTCATGGGTGGCTTGATGCAAGACAGCGTCAATAACTTGAAAGACGAAGTGCCCGGTGCCAGCAAAATCCCCTTCTTTGGCAATGCATTGAGCTATAGAAATGAGACCGCCACTAAATCGGAATTAGTTATTTTTATGCGTCCTATCGTCGTTAAAGATGCGAGCCTGAGCGGCGACTATAAAAACTATCGCTACCTTTTACCAAACGACGCACCGCTCAATAAAGAACCTTACACGGAACCTTCCCCCAACCTGCCAACTAGCAAAACGCCTAACGCAAACAATGTAAAAAAGGCGGGACAACCATGAGTTTGTTAATGCAGGCGCTCAAGAAAGCAGAGCAAACCAAACAAAAGCAACAAAGCGATGCCGTCCTCTCTTTATCGCCGACAGAGAATCATCCAGAAACAGTACTTCCCGCAGCTGAAACACCGATTGTGGAACCGGCAAAATCCGAGGTTACGTTAGCAGATGATGTCTCGCTGTCACTCACATTAGACAATGCAAAACCAGAGACTCATTTTCTGGAGGATGTACTGCCAGCAACGCCACCAAGTCAGCCCTTGAATGCGTTAGCGGCTCAATATGAACCGTTTATGGGTGAGAGCTTTGCAGCGTCCTCATCTGCGACAACTGCGACACCAAACACAACACAAAATACAGCGCAAAACACACCAGCTGCAGACGCCATGTTAGAAATGCCAGCTGCAAAGACTGAGCCATCCATGGCTGACAGACTGCAAAGGCCACGGATCGATCCCGAGCAAATCAAAACTCAAGAAAAAATTGATCCTTTGTTAGCAGCAGAGCAAAAAAAAGCGAAATCCGTTTTTGCATCGAAGACGGTCGCAGCGGACCGCAAAAAACCATTGGCACTCGCCCTCAGCGGTATCGTTCTGCTGATGTTAGCGGGTTTTGCTTACGTCTATTGGCAAAGTAATCTGCTGGAGAACCAACCGGGGATTTTGGGTGGTGCAGTCAATACAATCCCGCCCCAAACTCCAGAGCAATTGCCTACGCCATTGCAAACAGCAGCCTCAACTGCGAACACGAATGATATCGCCGCTGCTTCGGCAGCAAGTGCGGTTAAAACTAGCACATCCCCGGCTGCTGTTGCGACCACTACAAGCGCAAGCACGGCACAAAGTACAGCATCAAACTCAGTGTCAAATTCAGTGTCAGGTTCGGAAAACAACGCCAACAAAGCGTCAAGAAGCGAACAAAAAACTGCAGAACTTTCAAAGAAAAACAGCGATGATGATCTTGGATCTGTTGCTGGGCAATCCAATAAATCGTCTAAAAAATCAAGCAAGCCCTCTTCCGGCAATGCTGCTAGTTTGCCAGGTCACATCGTACACGACGCGAATGCGATCCAAATTCGCAAGGGTAATAGCGGTAACCAAATCAACCCAGCATTAAGTAGCGCTTATCAAGCTTTCTTAACGGGGGATGTCGCCACGGCAGAACGTCAGTATCAGAACGTACTAACTCAAGAACCGAATAATCGAGATGCCCTACTTGGCTTAGCTGCACTCGCACTCAATCAAAGGGCAGCGGACAAAGCCGGTAGTTTTTACGGTAAATTGTTAGAGCTCGATCCAAATGATCCGGAAGCAATTGCAGGTCTCACGAGTTTGCAGCAAGGTGATCCAGTGCAAAGTGAAAGTCGCCTAAAGACCGCTTTAACGCTCCACCCCAATGCGGGCTCCATCTTGTTTGCATTAGGCAATTTATATGCGCAACAAGCACGCTGGTCTGACGCACAACAAAGTTATTTCCGCGCTTTCACCACCCAACCAGTCAATGCAGATTACGCGTTTAACCTAGCGGTAAGTATGGATAGATTAAATCAAAGCAAACTCGCCAAAGAATATTATCAACGCGCTTTACAAGCAGGGCAAAACGGCCCCGGCAATTTTAGCCGAAGCAAAGTGGAACAACGCATTGCCGATCTTGAGAAGGCGCTAAATGAGCAAGCTAAGTAAAATACGTAAGATGCGCAAATTAACTAAGGCGATTGCAATACACAGCGGACTAACAAGACGTTTTGCATTATCCCAGCACGACAAATTAGATAGAGGATAAAAGCACACGTATGGCAGAACCGTTAAAACTCCCCTTAGGCAAACTACTGATCTCAAAAGGGGTCATTAGTGAAGATCAATTACGTATTGCCCTGATTGAACAGAAATCAACCAGTTTGCCGCTCGGTAAATTGCTGATTACTTTAGGCTTTGTTACCGAAGCGACGGTGCGCGAAGCACTGAGCGAAAACCTGAATCAGCAAAGTACCGATCTGACCAGCATCATCGCTGACGCTAACGCCATCAAATTAGTGTCTAAAGATGTGGCGAAGCGCTATCGCGTTTTCCCTATGGTGTTCGACAAGAATTCGCGCAAACTCATGCTGGCGATGGCCGACACTGCCAACATCGTTGCGCTCGATCAAATCAGCGCAATGTTGGGTAAAGATATCAGCGTCACTCCGATGCTGGCGAGTGAATCCGATATCGTTAAAGCGATTGATCAGTATTACGGTTTTGAATTATCCATTGATGGTATCTTGCAAGAGATCGAAACTGGGGAAATTAATTATAAAAGTCTGCAATCAGTTTCCGATGAATATAGTCAGCCTTTAGTCCGTTTGATGGATGCTATTTTGGCCGACGCGGTCCAGCAAAATGCATCGGATATTCACTTCGAACCGGAAGAATTCTTCTTACGTATACGCTATCGTATCGACGGCATTTTGCGTCAGATTCGCAGCTTGCATAAGACTTATTGGCCAGCGATGGTAGTGCGTTTAAAAGTCATGAGCAATATGAATATTGCCGAAACCCGTTCGCCGCAAGATGGCCGGATTTCGATTAATTTTTCCGGTCGACAAATTGATTTTCGTTCAGCGGCACAACCAACGACGCACGGCGAAAACGTTGTTTTGCGTATTTTGGACCGACAAAAAGGCTTAGTGCCTTTAGATAATCTGGGCTTAGAAGAAAACGATCTGATGTTGCTCAAACTGATGATTGCACGCCCTGAAGGCATCATCCTCGTAACTGGCCCTACTGGTAGCGGTAAGACAACGACACTGTATTCGATACTTAATCACGTCAATACCGACTCGGTCAACATCATGACCCTGGAAGATCCGGTCGAGTATCCTATGCCGATGATACGCCAGACCTCGGTCAACGAATCGGCTAAGATGGGATTTGCAAACGGTATCCGTTCTATGATGCGGCAAGATCCGGACATTATTCTGGTGGGCGAAATTCGCGACACAGAAACGGCGGAAATGGCGTTTAGTGCTGCGATGACCGGACATCAGGTCTACTCCACTTTACATACGAATTCCGCCATCGGTGCGGTACCTCGCTTGCTCGATATCGGCATTTTGCCCGACATTATGGCCGGCAATATCATCGGCATCGTGGCGCAACGCTTGATACGTAAATTATGCGTGCATTGCAAAGAGGAAGTCACTGCGGATGAGATGGAAAGACAATTATTGGGAATTAAAAAAGATGATCTCCCGATCCGCATTTATCGCGCTGTTGGCTGCTCACATTGCATGCACCAAGGCTACAAAGGACGGATGTCCATTCTAGAGATTCTTAAAATTGATGGCGAACTCGATGATTTAATCGCACGCCGTGCCACGCAACGAGAACTACGCAAAGCGGCAATCGCTGCGGGCTTCCGTCCCTTGGTCGAAGACGCGGTAAGGCGTGTATTAGAAGGCATAACGACCTTAGATGAAATTTCACGTGTGGTTGATTTGACAGACAGGCTCAAATCATGACGATGTACAGCTATAGCGCGATTGCCAGCACTGGTAAAAAGCAAAAAGGCAGTATGGATGCGTCCAACGTGTCCGAACTAGAGCTACGCCTAAAGCGCATGGATTTGGATCTGATCGACTATAAAGAACAAGCCGCAAAATCGATTTCGCTGGGTCGCGTCAAAGTTACTCGAAAGGATCTCATCAATTTTTGCTTCCACATGGAGCAAATGACCGGGGCTGGCGTGCCTATTTTAGAGGGCTTAAGCGATTTACGAGATGGTGCCGAAAATCTGCGTTTTCGCGGTGTCATGGCAGATCTGATTGAAAACATCGAAGGTGGTTCGCAATTATCCGAAGCGATGGAACGTTACCCTATGATCTTTGATCGAACCTTCACCAGTCTGATTACTGCGGGTGAAAAAACGGGACGCATTTCGGAAGTGTTTCAAAGTCTAGGTGAAAGTATCAAATGGCAAGATGAGTTGGCGGCACAAACCAAGAAAATTATTATGTATCCGCTGTTTGTCGGCATCGTCGTCATGGGTGTTATTTTCTTTTTGATGATTTATCTGGTACCTCAATTAATCGGTTTTATCACCAGTATGGGACAAGAGTTGCCATTCCATACCAAGGCCTTAATTTTCGTTTCCAATATTTTCATCCACTATTGGTATATCGTGCTAAGTCTACCTATTTTGTTATGGATAGGACTGTTACTGCTATTAAAAAACAGCCCAGCAGCGCGATTCAAGGCAGACGGCTACAAATTGCGGATATGGATGGTGGGGCCGGTTTTGCATAAAATTATTTTGTCCCGGTTCGTCACTTTTTTTGCCTTAATGTATGAATCAGGCATTACGATTTTGGACTGCATACGGTTGTCAGAAGACATCGTCGATAACGAAGCCATCGCAGCAGGTTTGCGTCGCGCTGGCGTATTAATCTCAGAAGGACAAAGCGTTACTGCCGCATTTCAAAGTACGGATATTTTCCCGCCCATGGTGATACGCATGTTGAAAATTGGTGAAACAACCGGTGCTTTGGATACCGCCTTACGCAATGTCAGTTATTTTTACAATCGCGATATTAAAGAGATGATAGAAAAAGTGCAGGCGATGATAGGACCGACTATGACCGTAATTCTAGGTCTGACCTTAGGCTGGATTATGCTGGCTGTGATGGGGCCTATTTACGATAACTTATCCAAACTAAAATAATAAAATTAGGAACGATTTTGGCCAAGCATCTGCTCTACCTGACGAACAATCAATTAAGCGCCGTTATCTGGGATAAGGGTGAGCTATCTGACGTCCGGGTTTTTGACAACTATGCCAGCGGTTGGTCCAAGTTTGCTGAGTATTTAGCGGACATGACCAAACTCCCTGCTTTTTTCCTGACTGATTTAATCGAAGAAGATTTTCAACGCGACACTATCCCCCATGTTTTTGGATCTGCTCGAAAAAATTTGATTGAACGCCGCTTGAATTCACTCTATCGTGACACGCCGTATCGCGATGCCACTCGACAAGGGCGCGACAAGCAAGGACGTAAAGACGATCAGATGCTATTTAGCGCACTGACCAATCCACAATTACTCAAACCGTGGGTTGACGCTTTACAAAACCTAAAAATCGATATCGCTGGTATTTTTTCGGTCGCCTTACTCAATCCGCTGCTATTCAAGCACCTGAATTTAGGGAAACAAGCTGCTCTACTTGTCACGCACCAATCGACTGGTCTGCGTCAAAGTTTTTTTCAAGATGGCTATTTACGCTTTAGTCGCTTAGCACCCGAGACAGCCTGGAGTGCAGAATCCATTGCCGATACGACGACTATTGAGATCGGCAAAACCCGTCAATTCCTCGCCAGTACCCGCCAACTTGCACGTGGCGCACCGCTGGAAATTGTCGTCGTGGCGCAAGAAGAAATCCTCACCCGCTTACAAGAACGTACGGTGACGGAGGATGGGACGCATTATCGCTTTATCGATCTAAATGAAGCGCGTCAGGTATTTAAAATGCCAGCGTCGTTGGAATTGACCTACTGTGACCCCTTATTTTTATCTTTATTAGGTACACAACGGATTGCCAGTCATTATGCAACCGCAGAGCAAACTCGTACCCATTACTATTCGCAACTCAGGGATACGCTCAATGTCGTCAGCGTCGCCACCGTCGCACTCGCTTTATTTTGGTCAGGATCAAATGGTTTTGACGCCTACCAGGCACACCAAACTACGCAGCAGGCAAAAATAGAAACCTTAAGTGCAATGGCGAGATACCAGGAAACAACCAATAGCATGCCCGCAACGGTTGCGAATCCTTTAGAAATGAGAGCGGCTGTCGAGTTAGACCGCACTCTGAGCAAGAACGCGCCCGATCCAAGTGCGCTGTTAGTCAGTCTGAGCCGCGCCTTAGATGCCTTACCGCAGATCAAAATACACGAACTCAATTGGAAAAGCAGTGAAACTGATGGTAGCGTAATCGATCCCAACACCATGCCTGCCCCGCCTGCTGACGGGGTGACATCAATCTCACCGGGTTTATTAGGTATTCCAACACGAGCTTTTGACATTCTTGAATTAGAAGCGGAAATCGTTCCATTTAAAAATGATTATCGAAGTGCGGTCGAGAGCGTGCAGTT
>CAUPNA010000124.1:0-13624 GCA_963512475.1 uncultured Undibacterium sp. | reverse complement strand
GTTTCGGGTACTAAGCTGTATATGACGACTTACAACACACAAAACTGGTCCGGCACAATCAAACAGCTCAATATCAATGCAAGTGGCGGCATTGACTCTGCTCCTGACTGGATTGTGAATGAAAGTACGGTATGGACAGGACGCAATATCTTCACGTATAAAGATGGCTCGACCAAAGGTGTCGCATTTAATTTTTCTAATTTGGCCACGTCAGACCAGACTTTCTTTACCAATGCGAAGACCACATTATTTGGTAATCAGGTTACGGAGAACGAGATTGTTGATTACTTAAAGGGCAATCAATTAAGGGAAAAGAATAAAACTAACGGGGTGTTTCGAACTAGGACGAATCTTTTGGGTGACATTGTAAGTTCATCGCCACAATATGTCGGGCAAGGTGAGAACTATGGCTATCAATATTTGCCATCTTTGCCAACGGCGACGCCTGGTAAGAGCACTTATTTTAATTTTTACTCGGTCATTAAGAGCGCTAGGGCTGCCCGTGTTTATGTCGGTGCCAATGACGGTATGCTACATGCGTTTAATGCGACAACAGGGATCGAAGAGTTCGGTTACATCCCAAAAACGGTACTACAAAACATGCCTAAGTTAGCCGATCCTAATTACACACATCAGTTCTATGTTGATGGCACGCCAACGATTGGCGATGTATTTATTAGTAGTGCTTGGAAAACCGTCTTGGTCGGAACGACTGGTGCAGGTGGGCGCGGGGTATACGCACTTGATATTACTGGTACTAGCGCTTTCACTAGTAGTAATATTCTTTGGGAATGGAATTCTAGCAATGACGCGGAAATTGGCTACACCATAGGCAAAGCGCAAGTAGGGAGAACACCTGATGGTCAATGGGTTGCTATTTTTGGTAATGGTTATGAAAGTGCTTCTAAGAAAGCGATGCTTTTTATCGCGAATCTGAGCACAGGTGCGCTAACCAAGGTGGACACTGGGGCTGTAAACTCAACGACTCCAAATGGCCTAGCAACTCCGCGATTAGTGATTGATGCGACTGGCACTATCACTGGGGCATATGCGGGTGATCTTCTTGGCAATCTGTGGAAATTTAATTTTACGTCATCTGGTGCGTCTGTTGCGTTTGCTGGGGCGCCACTGTTCCAAGCGAAAAACGGTACTATTGTTCAACCTATTACAGTGCAACCTGATATTACTCCGCACCCTCAAGGTGGGACGATGGTGACTTTTGGTACTGGAAAATTGTTTGAGGTTGATGATCCGTCGACGACGAGTACCCAAACAATTTACGGAATTTGGGACAAAACAGGGATACCTAGCGTGTTGGCAACGACGGTTAGTAGTATATCGTCCTTAGTAAGGCAAACCCTAACTGCCGCCACCGGCGTTGGGTTGACGGTGTTGAGCAATGAGAGTGTAGATTGGGTTAGTAAGCGAGGTTGGTATATTACTTTGGCTCCGGGTGAGCGAGTAACCATTGATCCAGCGACGGTGTATAACACAGCGTTTTATACAACGATTACGCCAGGCAGTGTGACTGACCCTTGCTTGACTAGCGGTACCTCGACGAATATGTTATTTAATGCCATTACGGGTGGCGCTATTAACGCCCTTACTTTTGATACAAATAGAAATGGCTCGGTTGAAGCGACTGACACCATAGCGAGTGGAATGAGCGTACCATTAACGTTTGGTTCTACGATTTTGCGCAGAAGGGGTGGCGTAGCAATAGTGCAGCCCGGTGCTGATGGAACGATTGATAGTAGAGGCGGTGCTCCAGCCAATTTGCCACGCATCCCAGCACTACGCTTATGGCGTCAAATCCTTAATAAGAATTAAACTGTTATGGGGGAATTAATGAGAAATAAAAAAATAGCAAACGGCTTTACTTTGATTGAGCTAATGGTGACGGTTGCAATACTAGGAATTATTGCTGCTATTGCAATACCTAATTACGCTGAGAGTGTTAGTCGCTCTCGTCGCGTGGATGCGCGGAATTTATTACTGGAAAATGTTCATTTTATGGAGCGTGTTTTTACAGAAAATAATCGATACAATACAAACCTCGGTACTGCAACTGTTTTGCCAAACTTAACTTCGCCAAGGCAAGGAACTGTCCAATATAATATTACTATTGGTGCAATGGATGCAACTAGTTACACGCTGCGAGCGACACCGGCAGCAGGCGGTGGAATGGCGAGTGATAGATGCGGAACTTATATTATCAATAACTTTAATCAGCAAACCAATTCTGGAAATAGCACACCGAGTGCTGAGTGTTGGTCAAGGTAGATAGCGCAGAAGTTAGGGCACTTGCATGACTGATCAGATTGGCACGCGCAATATCTTGTTAAGATAAGTCGAGTTCCAGTCTGATTTTAAGCTCTTGGAAACGACGCCAAGCGTCAAATTTGTCGTATCTTTCCCAGTCTGTAGAGAATGAACGCCTTTTTTTCCATGCTACAAGCAAGGTTTTCACGATTCGATAATAGTGATTACCTTCCTACTATCAGCTTGATAATGAAGTACTTTTTCTTGTTAATTCGAAAGAATTCAGTATCGTCACCATGAATTTGTAAGCGGTAAAGTGCTGCTCGGTTGCTTTCTGTTTTTAAGAATTACTGGTGCATTTCCTAATGTGCTAAGTAATGGAATTTTTCTCTAGATGACGCTCAAATTACCTGTCATATCATTCAAAGCTTAGCATAAAAAGTATAGTTTTCAATCATGCCTTTTTACTTTTTAGACGTTTTGAATTAATCGAGCACTTTGTTAAGTCAACCCTGTATTAGCCATATAGTTTCAGCGGCATTAAATCATTAGTGTCCGCTCGAATCCACTGTTTGCTCCCATCAATAGTTCGTTCTTAAACTCAGTTAGGCTCTATGAGTCTAACGTTCCCTCGCTGCGCGGCCGCTTGATTTTCATTGCTGTCGAATTTGTGAAATCATGGCAGTAATCAAATGTATAGGTTTTTTTGTTAAAAAATCGCAACTAAGTCCTTTTAATTTATTTAAAATTAATACTTATTTTAAATTTAAATTTATACTCAATGGTGTTTGTTTTATTGGAAATAAATAATATCAAGGGGAGAGAGTGTGATGCGTTCAGTTTTTCCAAAAAACCAGTATGGTGTGAATTTCGTAGAATTAATGATAGTTATCTTAATATTGGGTATCGTGATGAGTATTGCGAGCCCAACTTTTGGAAGCTTAATTATCAAGTCTAGGATTTCACTGGCAACTAGTACTTTGCACTCTGCGCTAAGTTTTGCCCGGGTCGAGGCGATAAAAAGAGGGAGGAATGTTGTGATTTGCCGAAGTTCGAATCCTGGTGCTGTTACACCCAGTTGCACCACAACAGTGGGTGCCGATTGGGGCCAGGGTTGGATTATCTATGTCGATCAAGACGGCGACAAAAAGTTTAACAACTCGGATCAAATTGTTCAAGTGCAGCATGCTATCTTCAGCCAAGAAGTTGATGGCAGTATTACTGCGTCGCCCCACCGAAATTACTTGTCATTTAATGCTACAGGTCAAACTTTCGGCAGCTATATTCGTTTTACTATTCATCGGCCTAAACACGATAGTAATTCTTTGCATGATAAGTTTATTTGCATTGCATCAGGAGGACGTGCTCGCGTTGATAATGAAACTTGCAATAGTAGATAAATTTACACAATGAACTACTTTTCGCGAGCATTGTTTTATATTGATTTTCTTGGGGTGTGAGCGACTATGTGAATTGCAACTATGGTGATTCTACTTGGCTATTTCTTCTTCACTTCCTGAATCGCCTCTACAAATTCAGAAACATCCTCAAAACTCTTGTAGACCGAAGCAAAACGGATATACGCAATCTTGTCTCAACGTTTAAGTTCGCGCATGACTAGTTCACCTAAGTGACCTGAGACCACTTCGCGTTCGCCACTGGCTAAGAGTTTTTCTTCGATTCTTTGAATCGCGGTATCGACTGCTTCAGCGGATACCGGGCGTTTTCGTAACGCTAGCATTAGGCTGGCGCGTAACTTGGAAGATTCGTATTCAGAGCGACTGCCATTCTTCTTGACGATGGCAGGCATCGCTAATTCGATGCGCTCATAGGTAGTGAATCGTTTATCACAACTGGCGCACCGTCTGCGGCGACGAATGCTGTCACCTTCTTCGGAGATTCGCGTGTCAATGACTTGGGTATCTACGTGGTGGCAGTATGGGCATTTCATTGAATATCTCCTGCCAGTGCTCGGTTTATCTTGGTGTGCATCGGTTTTGTATTTATTCTTATGGGTAAAACTATAGCGTAAAAAAAGCCACTCGTCTGAGTGGCTTTTTTATACATTACTTAATTGCCGTACACAGGGAAGGCAGATGTCAGTTTTTTGACTTCGGCTTTCACGCGTTCGATCGTCGCTGCATCATTTGGATTATCCAAAACGTCTGCAACCAAATGGCCAATCTTAATCGCTTCCGCTTCTTTGAAACCGCGAGTTGTTAAAGCTGGACTACCTAAACGAATGCCAGAGGTCACGAATGGTTTTTCTGGATCATTTGGAATTGAGTTTTTGTTGCAAGTGATGTGCGCAGAACCCAGTACCGCTTCAGCCGCTTTACCAGTGATGTTTTTAGAGCGCAAATCGACCAACATAACGTGTGATTCGGTACGACCAGAAATGATACGCAAACCACGTTCGATCAAAGTTTTCGCTAACGCATCGGCATTTTTCACTACTTGTTCTTGATAAGTTTTGAATTCTGGATTCAAGGCTTCTTTGAACGCGACTGCTTTTCCAGCAATCACGTGCATCAATGGACCACCTTGTATGCCTGGGAAAATCGCAGAATTAATGATTTTTTCGTACTCTGCTTTCATCAAGATAATACCGCCACGTGGGCCACGCAAAGACTTGTGCGTCGTTGACGTGACGAAGTCAGCAAATGGTACTGGATTAGGATAGACGCCAGCAGCGATCAGGCCAGCATAGTGCGCCATGTCAACCATGAAATATGCGCCGACTTCTTTAGCGATTTTAGAAAAGCGTTCAAAATCAATGCGCAGAGAGTAAGCAGATGCACCAGCAATGATCAATTTTGGCTTGCTTTCGCGTGCCAGACGTTCCATGGCTTCGTAGTCGATTTCTTCTTTATCGTTCAAACCGTAAGACACCACGTTGAACCATTTGCCCGACATATTCAATGGCATACCGTGAGTCAGGTGACCCCCTTCGGCCAAAGACATACCCATAATGGTATCGCCTGGTTTCAATACAGCGAAGAACACACCTTGATTCGCTTGTGAACCGGAATTTGGCTGTACGTTCGCCGCTTCTGCACCGAAAATTTGTTTCAAGCGATCGATTGCTAATTGCTCAACCACGTCAACGTGTTCGCAACCACCGTAGTAGCGTTTGCCTGGATAGCCTTCAGCGTATTTATTGGTCAATTGGGAGCCTTGTGCTTCCATGACTGCGGGTGAAGTATAGTTTTCGGAGGCAATCAACTCGATGTGTTCTTGTTGACGGACATTTTCGGCTTGAATCGCGGCGAGCAATTCTGGATCGATATTAGCGAGAGTATGATTCTTGGAGAACATGGGTTTCCTGTAGAAAAAAGCGTGAAAATTGAAAAATTAGATTGGGACTGATCTGTAAAAATGCGCCAACTTGTGGATACAAGTCTCAATCACTTTTACCATCGGGATACCCAGGCGTACGGCCAGAATCAACATTCGACTCTGCAAATCTCACGCTTCACGATGGAACTCCATCTTCTGTAGACAATCCTTGGATAAAAAATTGCTGCATTTTTCGCCAGTTGCGTGAGACAAAATGGTGACTGAATTTTACGTGAATAGGGGTGTTTCGGCAAGTTGGCTAATGGTAAATACTGCTTTCGATTAGAGTGTAAAAAGCAATATTAGCGAGGGCGCGCCAATTCTGATGATTTGAGGCAAGACCTATGACAGGCAATGATTTTAAGGCAATTTCTCCCCAACTTTGGTAGCGAATTTTCTAGTGTGAGCATGGCTTACTGAGCGGTGGTTAAAAGTGAAATGACAATAAACATGCTTAGATTCATAGGTTGTCGCTTGCATTAACTAAGGATAGTTGCATGAAATTACGGTTTGATACCATCACTTACACGAGATGACGAAGCCTGATCTTGCAAAAAAGCTTTAAAATGGCGTCTTTACCATTGAATCTTAAAGGCAAGGCACATGTTGGTATTGATAACAGGAGCGAGTTCGGGATTTGGTGAGGCGATGGCGCGTAAGTTTGTACAAACTGGCCATCGTGTGATTGCCGCAGCGCGGCGTATGGATAAGTTGCAGCAATTGCAGGCTGAACTGGGCGAGGCATTACTAGGTGTTGAACTGGATGTGACAGATAAGGCATCGATTGCTTCAATGTTAGCTAATTTACCAGTTGAATGGCGCGACATTGATGTGTTGGTCAATAATGCGGGCTTGGCGCTCGGCGTTGCAGTAGCACAAAATGCCAGTCTGGACGATTGGGAAACCATGATCGACACCAATAACAAAGGCTTAGTGCGGATGACGCATGCTTTGTTACCGCATTTTATTGACCGCAAAAATGGGGTGATCCTGAATATAGGATCGATTGCTGGTTCGACTGCCTACCCGGGTGGTAATGTGTACGGGGCAACTAAAGCGTTTGTCGATCAATTTACTTTGAATTTGCGAGCTGATTTGATTGGTACCGGTGTCCGTGCCAGCAATATCGCGCCAGGATTATGTGGTGGTACAGAATTTTCAAATGTACGACTGAAAGGCGACGATGTGGCTGCGGCTAAAGTGTATCAAGGTACACAGCCCTTGACCGCAATGGATATCGCCGAGACAGCCTATTGGATTGCCACCTTGCCACCTCATGTGAATATCAATTACATAGAGATGATGCCGATGTGCCAGGGCTTTGGTCCTTTGGCGATCCAGCGTAGCTAAGCATCGACTCAAAAGCGATTGACTTGATTTCATCAGTCAATAATCAAATATTGTTTTGCCGTAGAAGTAATAATGAAAAATACGTCGATTACCACACATGCGTTCATCTGGCCTGTTCGTGTGTATTACGAAGATACTGACGCTGGTGGCGTCGTCTTTTATGCGAATTATTTGAAATTCTTTGAGCGTGCCCGCACAGAGTGGTTGCGTGCAATCGGTGCACAGCAAAAGCAAATGGCTGACGAATTTCGTGCGTTGTTTGTCGTCAAAGCGGCCGCGGTCGAGTATCATGCCTCCGCACGTTTGGATGATGAGCTGGTGGTGACGGTGCATGTCGAAAAGACTGGGCGTGCTTCGGTCGTTTTCTTGCAAGAAGTTTGGTGCGGCGAACGTTTATTGACCAGCGCCAAGGTCACCGCTTGTTGTGTCGATATCGATCAGTGGCGCCCGATACCGATCCCGGAACCCGTGTTAAAGTTGATGAATCCTAAGTTGTTCTTAACTACCCCTCGCACTGCTGAGAATGTTAAGTAAGCCAAAATAAGCCAAATAATTAGTATGATGCGCATTTCGCCCTGATATTGTTGCAAGACTTTGCCAGGCATTTTTAGATAGTAGTGTTTTTGCAGAAATTACCATGACAGTTACCCACGATCTTTCATTCTCCGCCTTAATTTTAAATGCCTCACCATTAGTTCAAATCGTGATGGCAATTTTATTGTTGGTGTCGCTGACCAGCTGGAACTATATTTTTAGCAAAATGTTTGCGATCAAAAAAGCCCGCGCGCAAACTGAAGATTTTGAACGTAATTTTTGGGCCGGTGGCAATTTGGTGGAACTGTATCAAACCGCCGTTGCCAATCACCGTGGTAGCCGTGATAAAACTGGCGCGCTGGAGCGTATTTTCGAAGCCGGTATGAACGAATACCATAAAGTGAAAGCTGCCAATAAGGCGAGTCTGGATGCTGGTGCGATGCTAGATGGTGCGCGTCGTGCGATGCGCGCTTCCTATCAGCGTGAAATGGATCATCTCGAATCACACTTATCTTTTCTGGCATCCGTCGGTTCGGTATCGCCCTACATAGGTTTGTTAGGTACGGTCTGGGGAATTATGAATTCTTTTCGTGGTTTAGCTAATGTGCAGCAAGCGACTCTGAGCGCGGTGGCGCCGGGTATCGCCGAAGCCTTGATTGCTACTGCGATTGGTTTGTTTGCTGCGATTCCTGCCGTATTAGCTTACAACCGCTACTCTCACGATATTGATCGTTTAGCGATTCGTTTTGAAACCTTTATTGAAGAATTTTCAAATATTTTGCAGCGACAATCACGTTAAACGGATGATCAGGAATGAGTTCTCTTCGTGGCGAACGTAAACGCAAATTTAAAGCCGAAATTAATGTAGTTCCTTACATTGACGTGATGTTGGTGTTGCTGGTGATTTTTATGGTGGCGGCACCGATGACGAATCCCAGTGTCATTAATTTGCCAACCGCGGGTCAGTCGAAACAACCGCCGTCTGATTACATAGAAATCGCCTTGAGCCCGAATGCATCAGCAACAATTAGTATTACGACCAAGGGCAGCGCAAATGGCAATAGCAAACAAGAGTCGAAAGAGACTGGGCTTGACCGTAAGCAATTGATGCAGAAACTAAAAGAGTATCATCAAGCTAAACCTGAGTTGTCCGTCATGGTGTCGGCCGACAAGGAAATAAAATATGATGAGGTGATTCAGGTTATTTCCGAAGCGAAAAAGTTGGGAATTAATCGCGTAGGACTCGCCACCAAGTAACGTGTGTCTAATACCTATCTAATGCCTATTGTTTGTAATACTCTACAGCCACTTTTGAATCAAGGATTGCGACGCTATAGTAGCAGGATAGGCTGTATGGTCAGTTTCCTGGTATTAGGTTTGCATGGCGGCATGCCAGTTTATGCAAAACAGACGCAGCGGTATTTGCAAGCGCCAACACAATCAACACAGTCAACACAAGAATCCACATCAATATCTGCGCCAATTCCAACACAAGCGCAAGAAATACTACCCGCAGTCCAGCCACTTAAAATTGACGATGTCCCGATACAGGCGGCTAGACTAACCCGCGTGTATTTACAACTTGATCAGAGTGCTCTGTCTGATCTATTGGAAGAGCATATCCCCGCATTCGCTTCGAATGCCGAAACACAAGTTGTGACGCCTAGTTTTTTGCGTAAGTTGCAAAATGACGTCTCAAGCATTTTGGCGACCGAAGGTTATTTCTCTCCGATAATTCAGCTGGAAAAGAACAATGATGACACACGTCTTGATGTGCGCGTCGATCCCGGTATTCGTACTCAGGTCAAAGAAGTGATTTTTAACTTGAGCGGTAGTTTGATGACGGATGTACAGGCTGGAGTACCTGCCGCAGTTGAACGTCAAAAGCACTTAGTTCAGGAGTGGGGACTGCCACAGGGAGCGCCATTTCGGCAAAGTGATTGGAGTCAATCGAAAACAGCCATGCTGGAAAGCCTGCGCAGTTTGTCGTATGCCGGTGCAACTTTGCTTGATAGCCGAGCCAGTATCGATGCGGAAACGAATAGCGCAGTGTTAGAGTTGGACATCGATAGTGGTGCGGCCTATTTCTTTGGGGATTTGCAAGTGGCGGGCCTAGAGCGATATCCGCTTTGGCTGATCGACAGATTTAATCCGCCTAAAAAGGGTGATCCTTATTCTAGTACCCGCTTACTTGATTTTCAGCGTGCTTTGCAAAATTCAGCTTATTTTTCCACGGTTTCCTTTAACGTCGAACCAGAAGAAAGTAGAGCTTTGGCCCTGCCTATAGAGTTAAGTTTGGTGGAGCGCCAGACCCGTGATTTAATCTTTGGTACCGGTTATAGTTCAAGCACAGGCTTTAGAACTGAAGTGAACTACCGCGACCGGAATATTGGAAATCGAGTCTGGGATTTGCGAGGTGCGATTCGCCTAGAGCAAAAACGCCAGTTGTCTTACGCCGATGTTTTTTTGCCGCCAAAAGACCGGAACAGCTTGGATTCCTTTGGTTTCTTATTTGATCGTTTGAATGTTGAAGGCTTGCTGCAAACACGTGCCGCGCTTGGCGTGAAAAGAACCACCACACATGGCAAACTTGAGCAATCTCTAGGCATTAACTACACACAAGAACAAGTGGTCGAAAACGACGGCAAAAGTACGGAGTTGCAACGCAAGAGCCGTGCCTTGGTTGGCAGCGTAGGTTGGACTTGGCGCGATGTTGATGATCTATTTGCACCTCGTAAAGGACAAAGAGCACAGTTAGATTTGGCCTTTTCTGATAAAGCTTTGATTTCCGATCAGCGGTTTGTGCGCTTGTATACCAAATACCAATACTGGTTTCCTGTCGGTCAGCGCGACAGCATTTTGCTACGTACCGAATTCGGTAAGGTCTTTAGTAATGGTGATGGTGGGATTCCAGAAAATTATTTATTTCGTACCGGTGGCAGTACTACCGTAAGGGGATATGGCTATCAAAGTCTGGGTGTAAAAAGCGGTGAAGCGGTACGCGGCGGCCAGGTGATGTCAGCTTCGAGTATCGAGTATGTGCATTGGCGTAATGAGAATTTGGGTATTGCAGCGTTTGTCGATGTGGGTGATGCAGCGAAAGATTGGCGCTCATTAGATAGCAAGCAAGGCATTGGTCTGGGTGCGAGAATTAAGACGCCTGCAGGACCCATCGCTTTGGACCTTGCATATGGTCGCCAGGTTAAAAAATTCCGTTTGGACATTTCAATTGCGATCGCGTTCTAGCAGTACGCTAAGATTATGAGCCAAAATAAAACAACCGATCAAACACCAGATTCGCAGCAAACTGCTAGCTCAGATTTAAGCGATAAGGGAGCTGAGTTTGCTTTGTCTGCTGGGACTTTGAGCCCCGCCGCTTCGAAATCTCGAATCCGTTTTGGACGCAGCTTATTCATCACTTTCTTGCTTTTAGTAACGTGTATTGTCTTGCTGTTTGGGTGGATGTTAGCGACTAATTCTGGTAGTCGTTTTTTGCTTCAAAGTGTGCAAAATTTGAGTGGTGAACAATTGCGTTTTTCTGGTGTTGAGGGTCGGCTCGCCGATCATTTGCAAATTGATGAAGTGATCTATCGTAGTGCAACTGAGCACCTGAGTCTGAGTGGCGTGGATTTAAAATGGACGCCATTGGCTCTCTTGCGCAATCAATTAGCGATTAGCTCTTTAAAACTCAGTTCGATACGCTTGGCGACTAAGCCAGACAATCAACCGCTTGCAATGCCGCTGGATTTGAGATTGCCGTTAGCGATCGATGTTCAAAATTTCTCAGTAGGGCGTTTGACGATAGCGCAAATGTTGAATGATAAAACTGCCAGTATTGTGCCTGTGAAAACAGATGAGCCGACAGAGCAAGTTAAGCAGGTGTTAAGCGCCATCTCGGGAAGTATAAGTAGTTCGAATACTTTACATCAACTATCATTGAAATTGAATTCTGATTGGGGCGGACTCGCGCTCAAGGGCGAGATTCAAACTAAAGCACCTTTTGCTTTGCAAGGTGATTTTGATTATACCGGACAGCTACGAGGAACTTTGCCAGCGATAGCTTTACAAGGAAAGTTATCTGGTGATTTGCAGACACTTCGACTGCAAGCCCATTCTTTGACGTCTGACCTAAAAGCCGCCGCCATCACAAGAGCAGCCGAACAAAATCCGAGTGCAGGTGTAGATGTAAGCGTGTCGCCGTTCGCCAGTATGCCCTTGCGTGCTGCGAAGATACAAATAGAACGCCTTGATCCTCAATGGCTAAATGCAGCTGCACCCAATGCGATGCTGAGTATGAATATTGATTTGCACGCACCCACAGAACTCCCTGCGATGCAGTCGACGCCTAAATCCATTGTGAACGCGGATGAAAAAAAGTCGGAGCCACAAAAGAAAGTAGCACCCGCATCGCCAACGCCAAAAAGTCTCCCCAATAAAACGAATGCATCCACGATCAATTTAGTCGGTCAAATAGAAATAAAAAATAGCGCGCCCCAGACTTGGGATAAAAATGGTATTCCTGTACGAGCTTTCCATGCGCAATTGCGTTGGCAAGATCAGCATTTGGAGTTGACTAAAAATTTATTGGAATGCGGTCGCGGGCGAGTAGAAGGCAGCGCCAGTTTACATTTTGCAAGCGGAAAAGCACCTCAGTTTGACGCCAAATTTTTGTTGAGTGATATCAACTTGATGCAAATCGATAGTCGTCTTAGGAACACGCAGATTCAAGGCAAATTGGAGTTGCAAAGTAAACCGGATCGCAGTATCGATTTTCAAGCACGTCTGAGTGATCCACGCGCCAGCTTAAATTCTGACGCAAGTTTCGTATGGAATCAAAACGGTACTAGCGGTAGTTTGAATTTCAAGAATTTTGAATTGGTGGCAGATCAATCCCGTTTTTCTGGCAAAGCGGAATTGAATCTTGAGGGTAATCAAGCCTTTAAGCTACAGGCAAAACTAGAACAGTTTAATCCCGCGCATTGGGTGAAGTTCCCAGTTGGGCGTATCGATGCGGAATTGAGTGCCACCGGTAATCTGCAACCAAAATCGCAAGTAAAGCTACTTTTGCCAAGCTTATCTGGTGAGTTGGCAGGCCATAAGCTCGCCGGTGCTGCGCTCCTAGAGTGGCAGCAGGATGTGGTATTAAAAGTGGATCAATTGAATTTATCTTGGGGAGCCAATGTGTTGTCTGCACAGGGGAGTCTCGGCAATGAAAATGACGCTTTGCAAATAAAATTGCAGGCAGAGAATTTGGCGTTGTTTGAGACTTTGACGAATTTCCCTTTAGGCGGTAAAGCGAACTTGAATGCCGATGTCCGTGGCAAATTTAATGCACTAGCGTTCAAAGCTAATCTCAATGCAGAACAGTTGAGACTACCAAGCGGCTTGCGAGTTGGGCAGCTGGAGGGCGATTTTAATCTGGGCCCAGGTAATAGCGGCGCTATGGATGTCGCCATGACAGCACGACAAATTTATAGCACGAGTGTGAACTTAGCGAAGAGCGGGAATGAAGCGCAACCAGGCGTAGAGTCAAAACGGCGAAATTGGGCAGAGCAGCTAAGTCTGCAGGTGCAAGGCCAGCGCGATGTACACAAGCTGCAAATAACGACGCAATTTACCAAAACGCGCCAGCTAAAAATGCAAGCCAACGGTGCTTTGGATTTGCGTCGCATCGATTTGCCCTCATGGCGTGGTCAGCTAGAGCAAATGCAAATATCAGGCTTGGTGCCAGTTGCCGCCCAGAGCGGAAAGCCAACAAATTCTGTAAAAATGGCCAATGAAACGAAAGCTGAAACTAAACCAGACATAGCTTTGTTGGGCGCGCTACCTTTGGCGCTGAGCCCTGATCGGATTAGCGTGGGCGCTGGACAATTTGCCGGCGCATTAGGTCAGGTTTCGCTACAAAATTTTGAATGGACACCTCAATCAATGGTAAGTAAGGGCAATGTCGATGGATTGCCTTTCATTGAGATATTGCAATTAATTCAGCCACAAGACCGTTTTGGCGGTGACCTGACATTAGGTGTGCAATGGGATTTGCAGTTCAAAGATCACTTGCGTGCCGAGCTTAGTATTCAGCGCCAGCAAGGCGATTTACATGTTTTAGATGCCGACGGTACCGGGCAAAAAATGGACTTAG
>CAUPNA010000123.1:0-13999 GCA_963512475.1 uncultured Undibacterium sp. | reverse complement strand
TTTGTCGCTTACTTCCCCACCAAAAATTTCTCAGTAACTGCCGCCTATGTGCAACTGGGCGATATCACCATTTTCAATCCTAAGACTCAGCGCGGCTGGTACCTGTCCATGCAAGCTGGATTCTGATTCAGCGATTTTGTCTTTAAAAGTACGCCTCAATTTAATTATAGAATTTATAGAAAGATCGCATCATGAAAAACTCACTTCAAACTAGCTTCGCAAAATTTTTGACCATCGTAGGCTTTACTAGCTTAGCGCTTTGCGTCAGTTTCTCTGCGCAAGCCCAAAACATGGATAAAGACGACAGCATCTATCAAGGTTTAGGCAAAAAAGAAGGCATCACCAAAATCGTCAATGACTTTGTTCCTATGATTTTGGCGGACCAACGTATCGCTCATTTCTTTTCCAAAATGAAAAAGGAAGAATTTTCTGAGTTATTAGTCGCGCAACTTTGTGAACTCTCGGGTGGCCCATGTAAGTACAAAGGCCGCGACATGTACGAAACCCATCAAGGCATGGAAATTAGCAATGCGCATTTCAATGCTTTAGCAGAAGACTTGCAAATGGCCATGGAAAAGAATGAAATCCCATCATCGATCTCCAACAAATTAGTCGCCAAACTCGCGCCTATGCAACGTCCTATCGTCAGCAAATAATTCTTGCGATTCGCGGAGCGATGTTCTTATTCGACTTTCATATCCATGAATAGTTAGCGTCGATAAGAACATCCGCCAAGCGCCTACATTTTTTAACCATTACTTCAGAAAAACCTCGTCATGGCGATCAATCTCACGCTGCATCAACAGTTAATTGCCTTGCGGCCGCAACTTTTGCGCTTCGCCAGACAAAGAATTCGTGATGATGCTATCGCAGAAGATACGGTACAAGAAACCTTATTGGCTGTTTTAGAGAATCCTGATCGCTATGCTGGCAAATCGTCTTTATCGACCTATGTGATCAGTATTTTAAAATTCAAAATCATCGATGATTTTCGCAGTAGTATCCGCAATATTACTCAAAACACAAATCACAGCGCAAATCACAGCGCAAAATTGGCGAATAGCGGGTTTGAAGAGGATATGTTTGAAAGCCAAACGATGTGCATGGAGCAGGATGGTGTTTCTAAGATTCGCTATGGCATCACACAAAGCAGCTTGTGTAGCGAATCAAATCCTTTAGCGGAACTGGAACAAAAAAACTTTTTTGTGAACTTAGAAATTGCCTTACATGATTTACCATCCAAAAGCGCACGCGCCTTTACATTGTCGGACTGCATGGAATTAGATAGCACCGAAATATGTAAAGAACTCGGTATCACCAAAAACAATTTAATGGTCTCAGTGCATCGAGCGCGTCATGCTTTACGTAGCGCGCTCGTGCATCTGCAGCACTGACATCACATACCATATGTCAACCCCAGATTTTCCATTAGGCGCACCTGCGGTGCTATTTGTGTGCTGACGGTGCATTTTCGGCCATTTTTGTCGCTCTTCGTTGCAAATAGCTCGCTATTTGCTCCTCACTCGCAACAAAACTGCCTCGAAAAGTGCATCCGTCATCATCACAAATCCTAATGGAATATCTGGGTCAATTGCAGTTTGGCGAAATTCTGTGCGCCTTTGGCATTTGATAATTCTTTTATTTCAGAGCCTCGACGTAACACCGATGCGTAAAACCCCCACGTTTCGCCACGATATTGATAGCCAAATTCCATCTCAGGAACCAAGCGATTAGGGCTAATGATCAATTTTTGATCGCGGAAATAACCGCCCTGTAAACTAGCGTTATAGCCAACCACTTTGAGTTCTGCCCGGCTAAAAACAAAACTACCTGGCGCATCGACGCTGCTATTTAGTCGCCCATAACGCCACATAATTTCAGCCTTCGCGTCCGTAAAGATATTGCCGGCACGTGCTTTAAAACGGGTACCTACATCTGAATCTGTACTCAACTTCCATGCGGCTGGGCTAATTTCTGCGTTCAGCACCGCCCCCCATTCTTGTTTAAGTTGAGTGCTCCACGCTTGTGGCAAGGGTTGATTGAATAATCTATGCAAATTGGTTTGTGTCCACTCGCCTGCAGCACAGGGCCCCAAGCAACCAAGTTCAATGCCCAACTTAGTGCCGCTGCCATCTTGACGTTGAACCTGTTTAAACACGCCCGCATACAACCAGGCGGCGTAGGGATGATCAAATTTACTAATCTGTCCTGGTCGTAACTTGATATCCGATGCCGTGTACAAATCTTGCCCTACATGCCAGGCATACGTTGTACTCTGCTGCGGCGTTACCAGAAACTGACGTACGATCAAATGATTGCCACTGGTATAAAAACCGTCATCTCGATTGAGCAGCAAGCTATCATTTTCCACATCCAGAGTCACACTGGTTCGACCTTGTGCCTGCACTTTTTGGTATTCTTGTATAGAAGGAAAAAAGTCTTGCGCTTGCGCTTGAGCGCTAATGACGAGGAGAGAGAGTGAAGCGATGAGGGATGTACGCATAGTCAAATGGAAGGTTCAGGCTGCAAGAAAAGAGAAAAATCAAGAATCACGCAAACAAAAAAAGTAGGATGCGCCGAGCACGCCATCAGGTTCAACACTTTTGCTATCGAATTGATGCGCACAGTGTCCCTACTCTATTTGTACAACTGTGAACACCCTATTTTACGCGAATATTCATACTGACCGAATTACGCTTTTAGAATCCATTCTATTGCGCATCCAGCAAATCACTCAACGATTTTATTCGGAATGACCGCTAATAATCTTTGCATCATCAGATGACAAGCGTGGGCGGTTTTCTCTGGCATTTCCATAGGCAGCAAATGCCCCGCTGGTAGTTGTACGAAATATTCGCCGCACATCTTACGTGTCGCCTCTAGTCCACCTTGACGGCATTCTATCGATTCTGTACCACCGACAAAACCAATGGGTACACGCAAACCATGCCGAGCGATCGCACCTAAATTACCAGGCAAACTAAGGTAGATCGCCGTTTCAATTTCACGGGTGAACTTTAAGCTGATGCCATCAGGATGTGCCTGCATGCCAGCATCGATATAGTCCTGCAATACTTCTGGCGGCCAAATTGCAAATTTTTCTTTTGATGAAAAATGTTCGAATGCTTCTTGCTTGTCGCGCCAGAGCATGCGACGTTTAGCCGAAAATTGCGCTGGGGAATATTTCTCCAACAAACCTAATGCCCTGAAGGTTTTAAGAAATAGCGAACGCCACCCTGTCACCACGGGTGAATCTATCATCAACACGCAACGCACCAGATCAGGTCTGCGACTCGCCGCCATTAAAGACAACATACCGCCCAGGGAATGTCCAAGCAAAATCACTGGTTCTTGATAATTTTTCTGTAAAGTATCGATTAACTCTTGCACCAGAAACGGCCAATTGGTCGTCACCGGATACTCGGGATTATGTCCATGCATTTCTAATGCATGGATTTCATAGTAGGGCTGCAATTGCTCAAACATCTGACGATATGTCCCGGCAGGAAAACTATTACCGTGGCAAAAATGGACTACTGGTTTGGACATAGCTTGCAACTTCACATTGAGATTAGGTTTGATAAGGCTAAGTTGGAAATACGGGGCGAAGTAAGCCTCATCTAGAATACCAATATCGCGCATGATCTTTGCGATATTCATTTACCGTTATTGCGCTGCCAAATTGTAATGTGATTGCACCGCTTGTGTCCGTCCTTAGAGGCTTTATTCCAAAATCCAGATAGCGTTGCACTACTTCAGGTTTGGGATGCTGGTATCGATTCAAATAGCCAACTTGAAACAAGGCCAACTCGGGTCTCACGGACTGCAAAAAGGGCTTGGTAGATGAAGTGCCGCTACCATGATGCGGTGCTAATAAAACATCTGCTTTCAATTTATCTGGGATGCTGTTAACCAATTGATCTTCTTGTATAGCTTCAATATCACCTGTCAGTAACAAACTATGTGTTTTTGTTGTTATCTTTAAAGTACAACTTAATGCATTACTCTTCCATTTACTACTGGTGTAAATCACCGGCACTGGATGCAAAATATCAAACTGCACACCATCCCAATTCCAGGATTGTCCTGCCTGACAGCGCTGATGTTGATCAGCCGCTAGCACGATAGGATGCGTAAGCACTAAGGAAGAACTCACCAGATCGATTTTCATACTTTGCATCAAACTCAATGCACCACCAGAATGATCATTGTCACTATGGGTAATCATCAATTGATCGAGTCGATGAATCCCACGCGCCTGAAGATAAGGCAGCAAAACTCGTGTGCCTGCATTGGTTTCTGCTGACAACCCCGGCCCTGTGTCATAGAGCATGCGATGCGTGGCAGTCTCGATCAGTACCGCGCTTCCTTGCCCTACATCAAACACCGTTACCTTCATATCTCCTAATTCAGGTGCACTGACGGGCTGCAGTAACACGGGCAAACAACAAATCACACCAAGAAAACGTAGCGGCCATCCACGCGGCATCAACATCCAAAACACACCGAGCATCGCCAGTGCAAACATCCACCAAGATGGAATAGGCGCACGCCAGACAGCCCATGAATTTTCACTCAAAATAGTTAAGAAATGTGCCAATAGACGGATTAACTCATGTGCCAACGCAAGTAAATAAGTAGAAAATGGCGCTGGCAAAACACTACCTAACAAAGCCAAAGGCGTCACCACAAAACTTACCAAGGGAATAGCAATCGCGTTCGCGATCGGGCTAATTAATGAAACTTGTGCGAATAAAAGTAAGCTTAAGGGAACCAAGCCTATCGTCACTGCATATTGAGCCCGTCCGGCTAGGTGCAATTTTTCTTTAATGAGTTGCCAGCTGACTTTTGGTCTACTTAGCGCTTGTGGATCATCGTTAGTCTCCACAGAGAAATGGTAGTGGCCCAAAGAAACGAAGAGCAAGACAGCGACCGCTGCAAACGACAAATAAAATCCCGGTGACAATATCGCCCAAGGATCAAGCAGCAATACCAAGCCCAAAGCAATGCACAAGATATGACTAATACTAGCAGTACGTCCACTCCAAACAGCTATCGCTACCACCAACAACATCCAAAGCGTACGCTGCGCCGGCACACCAAAACCAGCTAATGCAACATAAATAAAAGCCGCTACCACACCGGCGATGGCCGCTACCTTAGGCGCAGGCAAACGCAATGGCAATTGTGCTTGCGAAAAAAAAGAATGACGCCACAAGTAATACATCAGCGAGGCAAAAAGACCAGCGATCATGGTGATGTGTAAACCAGAAATAGAAATTAAATGCCCGATGCCGGTACGATTAAAAATTTGCCAGTCGCTTTGTGCGATATTTCTTTGATCACCGATCACTAATGCGGCGATAACACCAGCATAGGTCGCGTCACTCAAAGTCGACATGATTTTTTCACGCAAATGGTAACGTGTGCGTTGGTTTACATTGTGCAGACTCCAAACAAACTCCTGCTGGAGTTGATTTGAAGCAGAGGCAACATTTTCTGTAGCACTAGCGCGGACTGAGCCGGTAGCGCGTATGCCCTGCTCCAACAACCAGACCTCGTAATCGAAACCATCAGGATTAGCATTGCCATGCGGTCGTTTTAGACGCACGGTCAATTGCCAGCGTTGCCCGGGACGCAGATCGGCGGCCGCGATGGGATTCGAGGGATGATCAAACCAACCCAAAGCAAGTCTGCTAGGGAATTGATCCAATGTCGTAACATCAATATTTACAGACTCAACATTGGCATGATACTTCTCGACCAAAAAATTAAACCGCACACCTTGCGGTACGCGATTAGGTAAGTTATCGATCACGCCTGTAATTTGTAGCTCGCGGTTTTCTAAAGCCAACGGCAGTTGTTCGCCTAGGTAAAAATGGGCATAGAGTCCCGCCCAGCAAAATCCCAACAGCATTGCAAAAAGTGTTTGTACGCCTAACCTCAGTTGCAGCCTCAGTTGCAGCTTTTGCTTTATTTTTGATGCTAACTCTAGCTGCGACGACAGAACCAGCAGCAAGGCAAGGGACATCGGGCAAGCTAGATAAACCCACACTGGCAATAATTCTGCCTGTTGCTGTAACAGCGCGACTCCAACCGCAAAACCGATCAGCGCCAGCCGCACTATTCTCTAGCTCAAACTGACTTGTCCTGCCATGCGCGGCAGTACGGACAACACATTCGCACTAGTCTGCTGTGCGGCTTCCGCTATCGAAAGTTGACGCAAACTGGCGAACTCATGACCTATCTGTACTAACTCGCCAGGCGAATTAATACCGGGATGACACCAGCGTGGCGCAATGTCAGGCGCATCAGTTTCCAAGACGATACTAGTGACCGGAAGCTCACTAGCGAGACGTCGAATTTGTAAAGCGCGGGTAAAAGTCATAGCACCACCAAAGCCCAATTTAAATCCAAGATCAACGAAATGCTGCGCTTGCTGCACACTGCCATTAAATGCATGTGCGATCCCGCCTTGAACGGGAATGCGCCGCAAAAATTTTAATATTTTATCTTGCGATTTTCGCACATGAAGAAGCACAGGCAAACTAAAATCTCGCGCTATTTTTAATTGTTCGCTATAAAAAAACTCCTGTTTTTCCTTTAAAGGTGAAACACTCAAGGCCGGCACAAAAAAATCCAAGCCGATTTCACCCACAGCAACCAAGCGCTTCCCTGCCACCGGGTCGTTGAGTAAACGGGCGATTTCTTCACGCAAAAATTGCAGGTCTTGTTGCACCGAAGTCGCGACATACATAGGGTGTATGCCCAATGAAAAAAAACAATCTGACCTTTGCGATGCGAGTTGTTGGACCTTGGCAAAATTTAATTTATGCACGGCAGGTATCACAATCGCGGAGACGCCCATGCGAGCAGCCTCGTCCGCTAGCGTCAAAGAATGTGTCCCAAACTCACTGGCGTCGAGATGGCAATGGCTATCTATCCACATAATGTCAGATTACTTTCCTAAGTTTAAAACGAAGTCTTGAGAAAAATCCATTTTACATTAGCGAGACTGGCTAGGCTGTATGACGACATATTCCATACAACGATCTGTCTCAAAGCCTTGCCAGATTGGAGTGATATGCGGTAAGGACATGATCGGGATTTGGATCAAGCGTGTGGCATTCTTCCTATTATCGATGCGCTTCACTGAGGATTAACTAATGAAACAACAGCATTGAAAAGCTATATTGCGATTTTCGTTTTTTGTGCAATACTCTAGCAAGATGACTTGAATTTGAGATCCGCTTAGGTGGTGTGAATTTTTTATCCGTCATCCGCCCTCATTATCCGTTGTTTGTCGCATATCTTTATTGAGGTATCACATGTCAAATAAACGCCTTTCTATGTCTGATATTGTGCTGGGGCAAGCGCTACAGTGGGATATCTATGGCAATGATGGGAATTTATTACTAAGACGTGGCTTCGTCGTCACTAGCACTAGTCAAGTAGAAACTTTGATTGAGCGTGGTTTGTATGTCGATGGAAATCAGTTAGATCAAGCCCGCGATAAGAAACCTATTCCTAGGGTAATTGAACAACCCTCTGTAGTCCGGATCATTACACAAGTTCGGAATGAGTTGCGTACACTCTCCTATAATTTAGCTCCCGATATCCAAGCAAGAGAAAAATTCTTAGCGCTCGCGAAACAGGTCGTTGTCGCGACTTTTCTCGATTCGGATGTGGCTTTAGGCTGCATTTTATTGCATCAAGAGGGAAACTATTCTGCGAGACATTGTGTAGATAGTGCCGTTGTCGCAATCTTAATTGCACGTGCGCTGAAGAAGACGGAAGAGGAAATCACATTCATTGCCGCTGCGTGCTTGACGATGAACCTTAGCATGTTGCGACAGCAAGAACGTTTGCAGGAAAAAAGCGACAGCCTTTTGCCTGAGGATCAAGAGCTTATTTTTCGACATCCACAGGAAAGTGTTCAGCAATTGATGGCAGTCGGTGTGAAAGATGAGCATTGGCTGAGTTGGATATTGCACCATCATGAGAACGAGGATGGTACTGGGTATCCTCTGAAAAAAAAGAGCACAGAAATTCCACAAAATTCGAAAATCATTTCGATTGCAGATCGTTACTGCGCTCGGGTTTGTTCTCGCAGCTATCGTAAATCACTGTTACCAAATGCGGCGCTGCGTGACATTCTTATCGGTGGGAAAACAACCGTTGATTTAATGTTGGTGACCCTGTTCATTCGAGAGCTCGGAACCTACCCAATTGGAACATTTGTAAAATTGGAGAGTGGCGAGATTGGTGTAGTGACGAGCAAGGGGGCGACGACAACGACACCCAATGTGCACTCACTAATTGGCCCTCGTGGCGCGCCTTTGCTCGCGCCAATAAAGCGTGACACTCACAAAACTTTGCATGCGATTCGAGAAGTATTGCATCGAGATCAGGTTCAAATTCGATTCAGTATGCGGCAGCTTTGGGGTGATATCGCATCACAATAATGCACTATCACTAGATGAAATTTACCTGAATTGAGAATTCAATGAATAAAGACATGGAAAATCTACAGGTATCCGATGATCCTGAGGGCGATGAGGTCAATGGGAAGACATTTTCTAAAAATCCAGAGTTAGTTTATGTGTACTCGGGGGACCTGCCATTTGGCAGAGAATTAACCATTGCCTTGCGCTTTTACAATCACGAAGTCGTTTGTTTTAGTGATCTGGAAGAGTTTAGCTCCGCCATTGTCGTCAGACCCCCAGCTGCGGTGATATTGGATATAGATTCTCCTGAAGGACAACGCGCTAAGAAAGCAATGGCGGAGCGCGTGTTGGTGAATTTCCCAGCGATCTATGTGTCAGCCCATGACAACTTCGAAGATCGCTTAGCGGCTGCACGTGAGGGAGCCGAAGGCTACTTCATTAAGCCACTTGACATTCAAGCTTTGAGTACGCGCATCGATGAAAAAATCGCTAAAAATGCGGTACATTCCTATCGTATTTTGGTTGTTGATGATGACGATTTTTTCTTGGATTTCTTTAACGCAGTTCTGAGTAGTGCGGGCATGCATGTGAGAACATTAATCGATCCCACGCATATTTTGGATGAGATGAAGAAATTCAAACCAGAATTGGTTTTGACTGACTTCCATATGCCGCAATGTAATGGAGTTGAGATGTCGAAAGTACTTCGTCAAAACAATTATTACCTTGATGTTCCCATTGTTTTTCTCTCGTCGGAAATCGATATGCAGAAACAGCTAGGTGCTTTGGAAATTGGTGCGGATGATTTTCTAACCAAACCCATCGACCCAGAAAAATTAATAACGTCTATCTCTAGTCGTGCAGAGCGTTATCGTAACTTGCGCAACAAGATTTAGCGATGACGTCTATTCCTCTAGTCGGTCTAGTCGAATCATTAAGGACGCCAACTGGAGTTACAACGCAGCACCGCCTCTCATTTTGAATTTAAAAACTCAACGCATTGATGCGTGGGTCTTTGTTGATCTCAAGCATATAGCTGCCACCAATGCCTAGCATCGATTTCTCAGCAGAGCGTTTAACATGGCATGAAATCAAACCGCCTGATTTTACTCTATGCTAAGCTTCGCCGATCTCCACAATAAGTAAGGTAACGCGATGTTAGAACTTCGCCCCAGCTGCGAGCACTGCAACAAAGACTTAGCGCCAGACGCGACCGATGCGCAAATTTGTTCTTACGAATGCACTTTCTGTACCAACTGTGTCGAACAGGTTTTGCACAATGTATGCCCTAACTGTGGCGGTGGTTTTGCGCCACGTCCGATTCGTCCTGTGCAAAACAGACGGAACGACAATTTTCTCGGCAAGAACCCCGCCAGTACTAAGCGTGTATTCAAACCTGTCGATCCAGAGGTACATGCAGCCTTGATCAAAGGCCTGGTAACAATTCCAGCGCACTTACGCTAAACATTGCCCCAAGATTGCCATGACCATGAGCCAAACCCAACTTAGTCCTCGCCACTTACTCACCGCCCTCATCGTCATTGTTTTATGGGGTATGAATTTTGTTGTCATTAAAGTGGGCTTGAAGGGAATGCCACCTTTGTTACTAGGTGCCTTACGTTTTGTCTTTGTCGCTTTTCCAGCCATTTTCTTTTTAGCCAGACCGAAAGTCGAACTCAAGTGGCTGATTGCCTACGCTGCGACCATCAGTTTTGCACAATTCGCATTTCTATTTTCAGCAATTGCCGTCGGTATGCCGGCTGGATTAGCATCCCTAGTCTTGCAAGCTCAGGCCTTCTTCACGGTAGGATTATCCGCACTGGTATTCGGTGACAAACTCAGAACCAGCAATGTACTTGGTATGCTCTTAGCTAGTGTTGGACTAGCTCTACTCGGCAGTGCAAGTATCGGCATGAACGCTAGCGCAAGTCACGTCAGCCTAGCAGGATTTGTTCTAACCCTGTGCGCGGCCTTATCTTGGGCTTGCGGGAATATCATCAGTAAAAAAATGGGCCAAGTCGGTATACTCAACCTCGTGGCGTGGAGCGCCCTGCTCCCCATCATTCCTTTTGTTCTCATGTCCTGCTTGATTGATGGTAGCGACGTCGTAATAAACAGTCTGCGCAATATCAACTTAAACTCAATATTGGCGATTCTCTACCTGTCAGGCGCAGCCAGCTTAATTGGCTATACGCTTTGGGGGAAATTACTCACTACCCTACCGACTCATGTTGTGGCGCCGATGACTTTATTGGTACCAGTGGTTGGCTTGTCTTCTGCGTGGATACTGTTGGATGAGGCCCTAATCGATATTCAGATCGCTGGTGCTCTTGTCGTCATGGTGGGATTATTACTGAATGTATTCGGATACAAAATATCTGCTTGGTTCCGCGACATCGTCGCTAGCAACAAAACCTAAAAAAACATCTGATTTTACATTCACCTTATGTCAGCTACTGCATTAGCTGCAGCAGCTGACACAATCAAATACGTACTCAATCGCTTTAATAATTAATTCGTAAGATTGATCTTTAAAACGCTGTATTCAGAGCTGACGTACAGCGTATTTGGTGCGACAAATTGAATGTCATTGATAAAGCCCAATGTATTTGGAGATGAATCTAGCCCAACGCCAAATTTACCCGCAACGCCAGCGATCGTTGACACAATCCCCGTCGGACTAATTTTACGTATGGTGTGATTCTTCCCCATATTAAAATCAAAGGCATATCGACTATCACCACTCAGCGCTGAGTCGGCCAGATAAATATTTCCAGCCGCATCAGAAGTAATGGATTTTGGTGCGTCTAACCGCGCAGCCGAACCAGTACCGTCAATCGTTCCAGACTCGCCATATTTTCCAGCGATCGTCGTCACATTGCCTCTGGCATCAATTTTTCTCAACACATTTTTATCAGTCACGTAAATACTACCATCACGTGCCACATGCAAACCGTTAATCGCGCCGAAACGAGCAGCAGCGCCATTTCCATCTTTGTATTCATTGGTTTTGGACTGGCCAGCGATCAATACCGCACCCGATTCTGAATTAAGTCTATACACGGCATTAAGCGTCGCAAAATACAAACGATCTTGCTGGTCTATGCCCAGATCAATAACATCACCAAACTTGAATTCAATCTGATCGATCAAAGAGGTCGTCAGGCCAGAAGTTGAAAAACGGAAGATTTCTCTCCTTGATCCAAAATACAAATTACCTTGGGTGTCAGCGACAAATCCTCTCATAGGCGGTCTATCTAAATAATCCAGTGAAATACCGCGCACCGCTGGTAGATTACTTACACTGCCACTCTGAGAGATACGTCTAAATAGTTTGTCTCTTGTGACGAACCAAGGCGCTTCGTAGCTCAATAGTTCTCCATTGCTCACGGTCAATTGAGGTGGGTAGTAGAACTGCGCATTGGCACCAGCAGCATCCATCGGTGTTACCATTGGCAAATAAAGCGAATTAGGATTTGGTTCAATCAATCGATACAAGCTACTGGCCTTTCCGGCAAACTGTGCGATCTGAGCGGAATTACCCTGCACCATCATTGACAAGATCCGATCATTTTTACTATCCGCAAGATAGATCTTGCCATTCCCGCCTATCGCGATCTTCGCTATCCCACTGGCCAAGGGCTCACCTTGAATTTCCAGTAAATCAGCACCGCCACTCTTATTAATGCGACGCAAGCTCAACCCGTTGATTTGTTTTGCATTAGGTTCGAAACGAGTCACCAATAAATTTCCCGCTGGATCCAGCGCAATGCCCGCACCTTTGGTAGTGATCCCCGCGAAATAGTTTTTCTCCCACACATCGATGGTTGTTACATCAGCATCCGGTGTGATTTTGCGAACCACAATATCATCCAGCAAATATAGATTATTCTCTTTATCAATCACAATGCTCTCCAGAGAAGTGAATCTAGCGTTTTCTCCTTTAGCATTGGTCGCACCTACACTCCCTGACTTCCCAGCAAAGACACTGACGACACCAGCTTGCGTTATGCGATGAATTGCTTCATTTTCCAATACATACAAATTACCTAAAACATCCACTGCGATATCTTTCAATTCAGAATTCGCTTTCAATGTGATCTGTGTGGATAAGGTACTCACAACGCCTTGTGGGGAAATGCTACGAATCAAATTATTTTTGCCGTCAATGACATAAACCTTACCGTCGCGATCTATCGTCAACGCACGTGGCGCCTCTATCGTCGCCAAACTCGATACCAAGCCTGCAGACGTAATTTTACGTATCGCACCGCTCCCCGTATCACAGACAAACACTGTCCCATCTTTATCAACAACGACACATTGTGGCTGATAAAAACGCGCCTTCATACCAACATCATCAATATTGCCGGGGCCACCTAAAGTACCAGCGACAAACTCCAGACGGGCGGTTGATCGAATAGGCAAAATCAGACTTTGGCTCACACTACCTATACTCGCCGTTATGGTGACTGACGTTGCACCACCTAGGCTTTGTGGTGAAGGTGGGGTGTATTGAATAGTGTCACCACTGCTCGCGCTCAAACTACCTAAACTAGTATTGTTTAAGCTCCAACTCACCGTGCCGCTTCCCTGTGATTTACTCACGATTAGTGAGACAGCTGAACCTCCCGCATACACTTCATTGCTGGCAGCCGAGATCGTTAGTGACACGGTACTCGTAGGATTGGTTGGCGATGCAGAACTACTAGAGGAGCCACCGCAGGCGGTTAACAAGCTCAGGAGAATCACCATGAGAACTATTGTTGGCAAGTGCAATTTAAAACTAGGTCGATAAGCTAAGGTAGAAATTTTCATGTTTATTTAAATTCCATTTAATGGTGGTAAGTGCAGTCCGTTTGATCCTGCACCACAATCACTAGTATCAAGATTTGAGCGACTAATTAGTTCGTCAGATTCATCTTTAAAACACTGTATTCAGAGCTGATGTACAAGGTATTTGGCGCTACAAATTGAATGTCATTGATGCGGCCCAAAGTATTTGGAAAGGTATTTAGACCAATTCCAAACTTGCCTGCGACGCCAGCGATAGTTGTTACGACGCCTGTTGGACTAATTCTGCGTACGATGTGATTTTTGCCTATATTGAAATTAAAGTCGTAACGACTATCACCATTCATCTCGGAATCCACCAGATAAATATTCCCTGCCGTATCAGAAGTGATAGATCTTGGTAAACCAAATCGCGCCGTCGCACTTGTGCCATCCATGCTTCCAGCCTCGCCATATCGTCCCGCAATTGTCGTCACGTTACCGGAGACATCAATTTTTCTTAAGACATTTTTATCCGTCAAGTAAATGCTGCCATCACGACTCACATGCAAACCATTAATTTTGCCGAAACGGGCAGTTGTACTATTCGCATCTATATATCCGCTTAACTTTGCGTGACCAGCGATCAGAACTGCACCTGACTCTGAACTAAATTTGTATACTGCGGTGGTGCTGGCAAAATACAATCGATCTTGCGCATCGAGAGCAAGCACGATTGGGGCGTCTGAATTGTCAAAGCTTATTAAAACGCCCTTCGC
>CAUPNA010000122.1:0-14089 GCA_963512475.1 uncultured Undibacterium sp. | reverse complement strand
TTTTCGCGCAAATCCTAGTACCTGGCGAGTCGATAGTCTATCCAGCGTACTAACTCAATTTAGTATAGTAGGTCGATGCGCCGATGTAAGGATTATCGGATTTCTTTGAGGAAACAAAGGAAAGAGATGCGGGGTGTTTGTGCTTCAATTCATGTTTTGTGACAGACGGTTGTTGTTATTCACTGTTTAAAATCAATTTTTTAATTGAAACTACGAAGATCTTCGTATATATTCTGACTTATTACGAAAGTGTTCGTAGTTGAGTTGGTGAGACCGATTTGGAAATTGATACGATAGAAAATGAGAGCAGAGCAATGGCAAATCCCACGCAGTCAGAGTTAGAAATTCTCGCCATCCTGTGGCGTCTTGGTGAGAGCAAAATTCAGGCAGTCAACGACGAACTTTGCAAGTTACGACCTGTCGGTTACACGACGACTTTAAAGACCATGCAAATCATGGAACAAAAAGGGCTGTTGGGGCGCAAGAAGGATGGCAAAAGTCACATTTACTTTCCGCAAGAGCAACAACATGAAACGCAGATGTCGTTAGTTGATCGACTGTTGCAAACCGCATTTGGCGGGTCAAAGTCAAGCATGGTAATGCGTCTGTTTGAAGACAAGAAAGTGACAAAACAAGAGTTAGATGAGATTAAAGCCTATTTGCAAAAGATTGAGTCTGAAAAATGAGTCAATCTTCATTTCATTCCTCTAAATTTATGGTGCTGTCAGACCTCTTTGGCGTAGACGCATTGCATGCTTTGACATGGAGTCTAGTACATTCGCTGTGGCAAGCTGGTCTAGTCAGCCTGTGCTTGGTAGCACTCATTGGATTCACAAAGAAAAGCCAAGCCGCTTTGCGATATAAGATTTATGCCTTGGGCATCTTTGCTTGCTTTGCGCTCAATATAGCGACTTTTTTTTCTTATTTTCAAAAGAGTGTATTGACGCTTAGCTTTAGCACGCAGGGCAGAGTAGCGACTTATATTCCCTTGACTCAAGATAATAGTTTGTTGGCGCAGCTCAGTACTTACGTGAATCAACATTTATCGCAAATTGTGTTTTGCTGGAGTTTAGGTTTCGTGCTGATTGGAGCGAAGAGCATAAGGAATTGGCTTGCTGATCATCGATTAATACAGCGTAACACGGAAGTATTGCCGGACAATTGGGAAGCCCAATTTCTAGGATTGGCACACAGTATGGGTTTACGGAGATCGATCCGTTTTCACTTGTCCGAAAAGATCAAAGTGCCGTGTGTTCTGGGGTATCTCAAACCAGTAATTTTGTTGCCAGCCAGTCTGCTACTTGGTATGAGTCCGCAACAAGTTGAGGTCATTGTCCTGCATGAGCTAGCGCATATAAAACGCCATGACGTACTCCTGGCGAATCTGCAGTGCGTATTGAAAGCACTCTATTTCTTTAACCCTTTTGTATTCTGGATCAGTGCCAAGCTCGATCAGGAACGCGAAAATGCCTGCGACGACATCGCTGTTGGCATATGTAGTAATCCCTTGTTGTACGCCAAAACCTTGCAGCACTTTGCTGAAATGCACACACATTTCTTATCGACGACTCTCGCCCTTACTGGAAGGAAGAATATGTTACTACCTAGAATACAAAGATTGTTTTCAACAGAAAAAACTAATGTGAACCGTGTTCACAGAACTGTCAGCGCTGCGCTGCTTTTAAGCATGGGAATCACGACCGCTGCGTATGCTTGGATGCAAATCGACAATAGCGGCACCGTCAACTTGAGTGCAAAAAATTTGCCGCTCAAGCAGCTCTTGCAAAAGGCGGAAAGTACCTGTCCTGGAAGCACAGCGAAAGTCAAATTGCGTCAACCTGATATGAATGTGAACGTCAATTTTGCGAATGTCGCTTGTGCCGATGTGCCTGCGATTTTTGGCGATATGGAAGAGCGGTTTGGGATGAAGTTTACCGACGTTCAATTCGATGCAGCACTAACGATTTTTAAGCAACAATGCCCTACGGTTTTTCGCAACGTCACACTAAAACATCCCACAGCTCTTTACAGTAGCAATATGGTGGATGTGACTTGCCTAGAAATCTTGGGGGCAGTGGCGGAGTTTGATGCGAAGCTCAAATAGCTAAGCGCTTATTTCTAATTGCTTATTTCTAATTGCTTACAGACGCGTTTAATAGTTAGATCATAGTATTCTTACTGGAAAACGTACGCGTCTGTTTGCGGTGGTATTTTCCTATATTTATACGCCATACAGCTCACTCTGAAGTTTTCTAAACTCGGCTTTGAATTTTACTTCCGCCGCAGTTGGAAATGGGTAACCATCAGGTCCGACAAAGACAAAATTGGCCGCACTACTTTTTGTTGTGTCGCCTCTGATTCGATCAAATGCTTCTAGCCAAGCGTCGTAGTGCTCTATGAGTTTACAGGCGTCTTGCATCAAATGCGGCGGTATTAAATGACCTTTGCTGAGCAGCAAATCACGTATCGTTTTGTTGCCTTCATGTACGATCCGCCCTTCGAGAAAAAGATTCTTTTGATCCCATCGATCGAATGCATGTTTAGTTCTCTCAAATTGCATTTGTAAAGGACCGAGCAGTTCAAATAGCGCTTGTTGCTTCCAGTTACGTTTGGATTCGAAGATTTTAAATCCTTCATCAAAATGCGCTTTTATTTCAGACTCGACTAGCTTGTTTCTACGCAAGAACACAGCACCAAAAACCGCTGCTGCCAAACCGCTACCCAATAATCCACCCAGTGTGACTTCAAAGAAACCTGACATTGATTAGACTCCTTCATAGATTTAACCTAAGACTAGGAAATTTTCTAGCTTGTATTGACTTTGCAAAATAAAGTGTAATGGTAATGATGGTATTCGTCATCGATTTTAGTTTGGGAAATGACGAAACAACTTCATTGTTTTGACCTTCAATACAGAACTGGGGCTTAAGTTTAGATTACATTTCTAAAATTTTTGCGACAAACTCTTTGTAAACACGGCCAATTGGGATGATCGTATGACCCAATTGAATTTCGTTGGCTTTGACCATACTCACAGCTCTGTGAGCGACGATATAGGAACGATGGATTCGGCTAAATCTTTCTTTTGGTAATATTTTTTCAAAGTCAGAAATCTTCATTTGACTCAGGATGTGTCCAGCCTTGTGATAGACAGAAGTGAAGTTGCCATTGGCCTTTATGTAAATTAAATCATCTAATGCGATCTTATGTTGCCTCTTGTCATCTCTAATGAAGATGCTTTGACTGTGAAGATGGGAGGTTGTAGGCAACTGCTCTAAGGCTTTAATTCTGTTGATATCTTGACAGACTTTCTCTACGGCAATCGCGAATCGCGGGTAATTGAAAGGTTTTAACAGATAGTCCGTAATCGCATAATCATAACTTTCTACGGCGTAGTCTTTGTGCGCTGAGATGATGATGACATAGGGAGAATGGCTTAATGTTTGCAAAAATTCAAAGCCAGAGAGCGCTGGCATTTGAATATCTAAAAAGAGAAGATCAATTTTTTGTCTTTCTAGAATCGCACTGGCCTGCGTTGCGTTAAAAATGCTGTCAACAAAATTCAGACCACCAAAGTCATCGGCAAATTTTTTTATCAGGCTGTGGACGATAGGTTCATCGTCAATGATCAGGTAATTTAACTGCATATAGATATCATTTCTTAGTTATTGTTGCTTTGATTAATTTTACCTAAGCCTAAATTAAATCTATCGTCACTTCTGCAATATATCGATCTTCCAAAAGCCTACTTTGATATTGATGTTTATCTGGAAAAAGCAGTGCTAATCGACGCTTAACGCTATCTGTTCCCAGGCCACTTTGACCCCGCCGACGTTTATTTTTCTCAAGTATCTCAGCATCAAAATTATTTTCAATCTTAAAAGCAATCCGGCGTGTATTGGTACTTAGGCTCACGTGTATAAGTTGCCCCGATTTAAGTGTTTCCACGCCATGCTTGAAGGCGTTTTCAAGTAAATTGATAAATAGCAATGGCGGGATTCGTTGCTCTGGATTTTCAATGATTTTGTCGAAACAGATATCGATTTGGTGCTGTTGTCGAATTTGGTTCAGTTCGATGAAATTTTCTAAGTAAGCAATTTCATCTGAGACGCTGACGCTGTCTTTGCGTCCTTCGTAGATGGTAAAACGCATCATCTGAGCCAGTTTATGTATGACCTCTGGTGTGAGATCTGATTTGGCGACAGCAAGACCATACAAATTATTGAGTGTATTGAAGAAGAAATGCGGATTGATTTGGCTCTTCAATAAATTCAACTCGGCTTTCAAGGTTTCTTGATGTAAATGGTCGATCACCTGTGCTTGTTTGAATTTATCGAATATTAAAAAAATGATAGGAATCAACAGCGATAGTGTGATGAAGACCATCATCAGGTCAGAATTATGCAAGGTATAAATGGCATATAACATACCCGCATACAGTCCGCTAACCAAGAAGATTTTTAAGAAGGTTTTCAAGCTTTCACTCTGTATGAATTGTCGTTTGACATGGTTTATGCGTCGTTCGTCATTGCCGTATTTATTTTTATTTTACAACCAGTAAGATGAAAGTGATCAAAACTTTTTTGTGCTCTCAGCAGAGGTAATTATGCTAACTATACGCAACCTATCAAAAACTTATAGCAACGGTGTTCATGCGCTCAAATCCATTTCTTTGGATATTGAGCCCGGCTTATTTGGTTTGCTTGGCCCAAATGGGGCAGGTAAATCATCGTTGATGCGCACCATCGCCACCTTGCAGCAAGCCTCACATGGTCAAATTAGTTTTGATAATAAAGATGTCATAAAAAACCCGAATATCTTACGTAGTTGTTTAGGCTATTTGCCGCAAGAGTTTGGTGTGTACCCCAAAGTATCATGCTATGACTTACTCGATCACATCGCCTTGCTTAAAGGAGTGGTCGATCATAAGGCGCGCAAGGCGCAAATTGAGCAGCTACTTCGTCAGACGAATTTATACGAGGTTCGTAAAAAAGATGTGAGTTCGTATTCAGGTGGTATGCGACAACGTTTTGGTATTGCGCAGGCTTTGTTAGGCGCGCCGCGCCTGATTATTGTGGATGAACCGACCGCTGGACTTGATCCACAAGAGCGCAATCGTTTCCATAATCTATTGTGTGAAATCAGCGAAAACGTGGTCGTCATTCTTTCGACACATATTGTGGAAGATGTTAGTCAGTTGTGTCCTAATATGGCGATTTTGATTGAAGGAGAAGTTCGGTTGCAAGGTAAACCGGCGCACTTGATTCAAGAGATTGATGGCACGATTTGGAGCAAAATGCTGCCGCGCAATCAGACCGCCCAGTATAAAGAAAAGTTTAATGTTATCTCAGAACGGCTGGTAGTAGGGCAAACACAGATATTTGTACAAAGTGAGTTTCAACCGGAAATTGGCTTCGAGTTAGCGCCTACCAATTTAGAAGATGTGTATTTCGCGACCTTGAAAAAATTCGAACAAGGAGCGCAACATGCTCAATAGATTAGTGCTGTTTGAACTGAAAATCTATCTTAAACAAGCAGGCTTCTGGTTGGGCTTATTGCTGTTTTCGGCCTTGGCCGCGCTCATCACTTCGCAGCGAGGTTCCGCTTTCTTATATGCGAATTCTCCCTTTTCGATTGCTCAAACGCTGCTTTTTCTATCTCCGAATATTATTTTTCTGGTGTGCATACTGGCAACTCCGGTCTTACTGCGTGATAGTCAATATAAAGTGGAATCCCTAATTTACACGACGCCACTCGACAAGTTTCATTATTTGATGAGTCGTTATCTGGGCTTGATGCTAGCGACTTTGTTGGTGCTTTTGGCGATGTTGGTAGCGATGATGCTGACTGTGTTCTTTATAGATCCAAAGCAGGTAGGCCCTTTTAAACTGCATTATTACCTGTCTAGTTTCGCCATATTCATCGTCCCTAGTGTGCTGTTATGTGTGTCGATTGTTTTTTCAACAGCAATATTTACCAAAAACATGCTCGCGATTTATGTGGCTGCTATTGTGGTGTTTGTTTTGTATGCGATAGGTTCGGTACTGGGAAACTCACCTGTTTTAGCAAGCTCTTCACCACTAACGAGTGGTAATTATGGTTTTTCAGCATTACTCGAGCCTTATGGACTAATCGCTTTTTTTGAGCAGTCGGCGTACTGGAACAATGCACAAAAAAACCAATTAGAACCAATGCTATCGGGGAATTTATTGAGTAATCGCCTGCTCTGGCTTGCCGTTAGTGTATCGATGTTTGCGTATTCCTATCAGAGATTTTCTTTTAAACTATTTGAAGAAAAATCACAAAAAGTACCCAAAGAAAACTCAACGAGGACTGCGTCTATCAAGACTTACGAAGCCGTACAGCCGTCGCACGATTCTGCGAATTTTCGTTTCGATATCTGGTTTTCAAAACTGAAAATAGAGTATTTCAGTTTAGCCAAAGGCAAGGTATTTTTGGTGTTGCTAATCGTCACCATGGTATTTACTGCCGTTCACATCATCAGCGAAATATTGGCCGGCCCAATGAATGGTTCACAGCCTTACTATGCATCGACCGCGCTCATTTTAGAATCCTTGCTTGAGCCGTTGATCGCCTTCGGAAAGTTGGTGGCGATCGTGTATGCAGTCGAGTTGTATTGGAATGACAGGGCAGTGAATTTCTATGCCATCGTTGATGGCACGCCTTCGAATAATCTGACTTTTTATCTGGCAAAGCTGACGAATGTTGTGGCGATTCTTTTTAGCCTGATCACGGTCTGTATCTTGATTTCGATTGTTTTTCAGTTGTTACGTGGCATGACAGATTTAAATCTGCCTGCCTATGCTTTGTTGTATTACTACGCCGGCGTGCCGATACTTTTAGTTGCTTTTCTGTGCTTTTTTTTGCAAGGTTTTGCAAAAAATAAAGCGGTAGGTTTAATGCTTGGCATTGGTGTTTTTTGCTTAAATATTTTATGGAAAGTTTTCAGCATCCAACATCCTTTGCTGGTGTTTGCCTATGTGCCTAAATTCTATTTTTCTGAAATGGCGGATACGCTTTACCATCATGAAGCCTTCCATTGGTATAGCGCGTATTGGTTATCCTTTGGTGGGATATTGGGTCTACTCACGGTGAAATATTGGCGTAGAGGCGAACACTTGATATTTGCCTCGTGGAGTCGCGGCAGTCGGAGCCTGCTAATCGGTTTTATCATGAGTTTTGTGGGTATTGGCGCTTATGTCTTTTATCAAACCAATGTATTGAATACTTATACCAATGCCAAAGACAAATTGACCTGGATGGAGCAATACGAAAAGACTTACACGCAATTTAAAGATCTGCCGCAACCTACTACTGTGAGTGTGAAGCTTGATCTCGATCTTTACCCGGAAAAACGATCTTATCAAGTAAAAGGACAATTGCAGATCGTCAACCAAACGGAGCAGGCAATTAGCAAGGTGTTGGTCAGTGTTTTGAAACAGCCCTACATGGCGCAGAGCGTGCAACTGCAAGGTGCCAAACTGCTCTCCTATGATTCGGTTTATCAAGCGTATTGGTTTGAGCTGGAAAAAGCGATGCAAGTTCAAGAATCTCGTAGTGTCGATTTCTCTTTAGCGGTGACGCATAATGCTTTTAGCAAATTGGATGGAGAACATTGGGTAACCAAGGGAGGTAGTTACATCGAACTAGAAGATGTTTTGCCGCAATTTGGCTTTAATCAGCGTTACATGATTAGTGATGAGCAAGAACGCATAAAGCGTGGCTTGCCGGGCAGTAAACTGCCCGTTCCAACTGCACAAGATCAATTGTTACAAGATGATAATGTTCAGTTCGAAGCAACAGTCTCGACTTCAATATCGAGCAAGCAAACTATGGTGACGGTCGGGCAATTACAGAAAGAGTGGCAAGAAGGCGAACGTCGTTTCTTTCACTATAAGACCACACATAAGGTGGCGCCTCAGTTAGCCGTTATTTCTGCCGACTTTGCATTAAAAAAAGCTCAGCATGAAGGTGTGGAGATACAAATTTATCGCAGTCCAAAACATGATAAAGATGATGCTTTGATTCTGGATGCATTGAAGCAGACGATGGATTATTTCGCGACAAACCTGCAAGCCTATTCCGAAAAACAGTTTACTGTGGTCGAACTCCCTTATTTTGCGAAGGCACAATCGTTTGGGAGCGCCCAACCTGGTATGTATCTGGGAGTGGAGAATCGATTTTTCAATTTAGATAATCGACGTGCTGAAAAAAATCCTTTATTGAGTGGTGTCTCTCATGAGTTCGCACATCAATTTTGGGGCAATGCGATAACACCAAATTATCTTGGCGGCTACACCATGCTGACTGAAGTACTGTGCAAATACACGGAATTGGTCATGCAAAAAAAACTCTATGGTGGGGCAGCGAATTTGGATGTGATACATCAAGCGATAGACCGCTACTTACGTGAACGGCCATACAGTCGAAATACGGAAAGGCCATTGTTTAGTGTGGGAATGGAACCGCATGTCTATTACAATAAAGGTCAGCATAGTATGTATGCGCTGATGAACTTGATTGGGGAAGAGAAAATTAATCAGGCTTTAAGAAATTTACTGCGAGATTTTTCTTATCCGCGCAAGCCAACTTCATTGGACTTACTCAATGAGCTCTATAAATTGGCAGACAAGTCACAAATTCCCGTAATTAATGATTTATTTAAGCGTGTGGTGTTTCATGATTTCACGATCCATCAGGCAAAAATAAAGAAATTGGCAAATGGAGAATATGAAACTTCGCTTGACTTGAGTGCGCAAAAATTTGTTTTGAATCAAAGTAAAAATAAAGAGGAGAAAGAGCGCATCAATGAAGAGATAGAAGTGGGCTTGTTCTCCGGTTCTCCTTCTAGCAATAAGGATAATGTGATCACAATTGAGAAGTTCCTGCTTAATCAAGAACGCAATGTGATTGTGTTACGGAGTCGGGAAAGACCACAATTTGTGCAAGTTGATCCAAGTCGACTTCGGATTGATAGAACACCAAGCGATAATGTTTTTAAAATCGAAGGCAATGCGATTTCCAATTAATGTCGAGTAAGCGATACTGTCGGTGAATCCGCTTTGACCTAAGGTCAAAGCGGGGTTGAACTTTGGAGGGTTTAATCATTGGCAAACGTTTGCTGCTAATCGCTCACTTATCCAAAATCTTGCAATTAAATATTAAGTGGTAGGGTCGTTTTCTACGTAGCGAGTAAAACTATTCAAAATCGCCTGCCAGCCTTGCTGCTGTTGTTCAATTGGATGAGTGGTTTCAGCATCAAAGCTAACAATGACTTTGACACCAACAGGCGTATCCGAGAAGTTAACTGTCGCCGTTCGATCGCCGAAGGTATATTCAATTAATTCGTGCTCGACAATCTTAGTAAATGTGCCCGCGAAATCAAATCCCATACTGCCGTCTTTGGCTTCCATACGAGAAGAAAAAGCACCGCCTTCACGCAAATCTACGGTAGACGCCGTTGTGTGCCAGTCATCTGATGCTGCATTCCACTGTTTGATCGCCTCAGGAGAATTATAGAGTGACCAGACTTTTGCTATTGGTGCTGCGACGGTTGTTTCGACTGTTATATTCACGCGATGTTCTCCTGTTGCTGGGTGCTGGTTGATGGTAATCAATATCCTAATTTGATTTATTTTCAATAAGTGTAACATCACTGATAATGGATTCATTTCTTAAATATCTGAAAACGTTACTCAGGAAATTAAATAGGGCATTTCATAGATCGAGGGATGAATTGAAAAAAAAGGGATGCAATAACGCATCCCCTTGTCGTATTCAGTTTATGATTTGAATTTATCGACTCAACGCTCGGCTCAACACTCGACTCAAAAACGCAGGTGTTTTCAGTACGCCCAAGGACATCGCCGTTGCCATTAATACGATCAGAATGCCAGTGATGATGCCCGGTGTGATCGGCTCATCAAGTAGTAACCATGCCCAGACAGACGCGGTGGCGGGGATCAAGAATGTGACTGTCACTGCTTTACTCGCGCCCTCGGTCGAGATTAGATGAAAGAATAAGGCATAGGCAATACCCGTACAGACGATACCCAAAATAACGACAGACAGTAGCGCGCTCGATGTACCGTATTCAATAGCGTGCGGCACAGACGGTAGCGCAAAAGGTAGGAGCGCGAGTGCAGCGGCAAACTGGCTGCCAGCTGCGGTAGCTAGAGACGGAATTTCTTTCGCATACATACGGGTGTAGATCGCAGCAAAGCCATAATTCACGGATGCGCCCATGCCTGCCAAAACACCAGCAATCACCAGCGGTGTGACAGCAACAGGACCAATGCCGACCAACACAGCGACGCCAAATAGACCCATGATGAATGCGGCAATACGTAACCAGCTTAAGCGTTCACCGAGCATGATGAAGCCGAATACTGCCGTAAAAATTGGTGCTAGCGAATTCATGGTTGCCATGTATGCCGATGGAATGTGCAATGCCGACCAGGCGAATAAACTAAACGGAATAGCCGTGTTACCAAGACCAATGATGAGATAAGTTTTGGCATTCTTTTTCCAATGAAATTCGATCCCGCGATGACGCGCAAAAAGATAAATCGCTAGCGCACCCAAGCTGGCACGGCCAAACGTCGTCAAGAAGGGACCAAAAACGGGGGATGCGATGCGCATCAGCATAAAACTGGTTCCCCAGATTAGCGCTAGTAGCAAGAGTCGAATCAGATTGGATGTGGACATAGCGGTTTCTTTGCGAAGGTAGGAGTAAGACTAAAGAGAGAGGGAAATCAAAGCAGCATGCTAGTCTCCACAATCGAAAAAAGCGAACGATACTTATTGACAGTTACTGTAAGAAAATCTAACAATACAGCATGTTACCAACTTCCCTTAATTCCCTCGCTACCTTTGAAGTCGCGGCGCGCCATAAAAGTTATTCGTTGGCGGCGGCCGAGTTGCATATTACGCACAGTGCTATCAGTCAGCAAATGCGCTTATTAGAAGACTCATTGGGTGTCGCCTTGTTTGAACGTAAAGGTCGCCAAATGCAATTGACCGCTGAAGGCGTGCAATTACTGAAACAGATACAGCCCGCATTACGTCAAATCACGCGCGCCTTGGCGCAGGTCAAAACAGAAAAGCGCGTACCGGCTATCCGTGTTGCGACTTTACAGTCCTTCGCCACATTTTGGTTATTGCCGCGTCTTGGTAAATTTCAGACGGCGTATCCTGATTTAGCCATTCATATTCAAGCGGCTATTGGTTTAGTGAATCTGGATAAGACTAAGACCGATATCGCGATACGTTTCGGCTTAGGCAAATGGGATGATTACGACGCCGAAAAACTATTGGATGATCAGCTGTATCCAGTCTGTAGCCCGGATTTCAATGCTGGCAAGTTTCCTAGCCATCCTAAGCAATTGGGAAACTACCGCATCCTATCTGTGGAAAATGGTCGCGAGTGGCAAAACTGGAGCCAGTTAGCCGGTGTCGATATCAGCCTTTTCAAACACGAAACGCATCACAGCGACAGCAATTTGATGTTAACCGCAGCCAAAGCAGGGCAGGGTATAGCGGTGGCGCGTCATAGTTTGGTGGCCGGCGAGATCGCAGCAGGCAATCTGATTCGCCTATTCGACCTTATCGCTCCTTCTGACTACAACTACTATCTGGTAACACCAAAAGATCTGAAAAAAAGCGATGCCCTGAAGGCGTTTGAAGACTGGCTAAAGAAAGAGGCTAGCGAATTTTCGAATAGCTTTACCTGAATAAGCGCTTGCCAGATTCGCTACAAGGGCGTTTCAAGCTTCGTCACGTTGTTTAAGTAACTTGTGGTAAGCGAAAGTGCCGATGACGCCCTGTATGTAAAAGTAGATAAAAACAATGGACAGAAATGGGCCGCTGAATTTTCCGGTATCTGCGAAGATGATAATCTTCGCGCCGATAAAGTAGACCAACATCAAAACTGCGCAGCTTCTGCTTTTTTTATAGATGCCGAACGCTAGACCAAAAATCAAAGCTGCGTCTAGCAAGTTCCACACATTGAAGCCAAGTACCGCCACGCCATACATGGCTAGCAGTGTGACCACCAAGGTGATACAACCGGAAATGATGCCAACTACCCATGCGCTCTTGATCTTTTTTAAGACTTCGGGTGGTATTACTTCGTCAGGCTGTTCTAAAACGAGGTCTGTGGATGGCGCTGTATAGGGATTCGTTTGTATAGAGTGAGATGTAAGAATTGTATGCTGTGGGGAATAAGGGATGTTAACAGTCAATACTCTTAAGCACAAAAAAATTGTCTCGCGATTTTGATCAGTTTTCCTGTTATTCCGTTCTCAGCCAACCCTTTTCAGCAGCGATATCAATTTGCGCTAATACGTAATTCCAAAGTTTCGGTGCCGAAGTTGCTAGGTATTGATTGCGTTTAATCACCTGATGTTTGAATACTTTGTTTTGCGCCCAACTACCGCCTTCATTTTGCATGTTTTGAATCAGGGGAAGTATACGATCCATCGCTTTCGCAAACTGCGCATCGGGTGTTTCGGCTAGTTCAAATTCGTGCCAGAGCGAGATAATTTTGTGCCGCTGTGATTCTGGCAGCAAGCCAAAAATGCGATCTGCCGCCGCAGCCTCTTTGTCTGCTTGTTCACCCAAAACAGAATGGTGATCAAACGCGAAGGTATCGCCCGCATCGATTTCCACAATATCGTGAATCAATAACATTAAGGTCACACGACTGATATCGACAGCCTCATTCGCATACGGTGCCAACACATGTGCGGTCAAGGAAATATGCCAGCTATGTTCAGCACTATTTTCGTAGCGATTGTTATCCGTCTTGATCAGCGCTTTACGATATACCGCTTTGAGTTTGTCGAGTTCGAGGATGAAATCGATTTGTTGGGAAAGTTCTTGCATGTATTTTTTTAAGGTTCAATTGATAATGTTGGCGCGGAATGAACGCGTCCGCGTCAAAGCGAGAATGATTGATTTTATGCGTATTTAGACGAGTGCGCAGGGATGTCTATTTACACGAGTTCATTTTGTGAAGTTGACTTTGATGGGTTTAAGAAGTGTTAGGTCACGCTTTGAGCCTATTTTTCTTTCGACCTCACTCTTATTTTTCTTAAAGAAAATCAAATTTTTTTGTCAATGACGCTACTTTTCTCAAATTTGATTGCTTAAAGTACCGGAGATTGATGCTTTGTCATGTCGTGACGCTCTCATGTCGCCTCGCTGTCGGCTTATTTCGTGTCCCAAATGGTCTTTTTCTCTTAAACTCAGGTTTCGTTTCATTACGTAAGGATGGAATATGTCGATAAAAAATCGTCGAATTGAAAGAGGTTGGACTCAGGCACAGTTAGCTGAGTTTAGTGGTGTTAGTCAACGCACCATTCAGAGAATTGAAAAAGGACAGGCGGCGACCGCGGAAACTGCAAAGTGCTTAGCGGCCGTATTTGAAGTTCCGCTCGCCGAGCTAGGCTTAGCTGTGGCCTTAGACGAAGCGCAATTAAGTGAAGAGGAAAAAAAAGAGCTGGAGAACATTCGTAAGATTCGCCATTTTATTGTGGAACTGATTGCTTACTTGATCGTTGTTCCCTTGATCTGTTTCGCCTCATATGTTCACAACGGTGAAATCCGCAATGGCTTAGGTTTGGCAGTCGGATGGGGCTTTTGGTTGGCTTATCAAGCAATCGATTTATTTGATACTAAGGCATTTTTTGGGCCGAGCTGGGAAAAGCGGCAACTCGATAAACGTATGGGAAGGAATAAAAAATGAAGCAATTATTCGCACAATTGATGTTACTAATGACTCTACTCTGTGTCGGTGTGCAAAACACGACACTCGCACAAGATCAAACGAACGCATTCCCTGACAGACATGGTCAAGTTAGTCAGAAACTGTTTTTGGGTAGTGGAAAAAAGCAGCCCTTAATTGTCGGCCTGGGTGGGGCAGAAGGCGGGAATGCCTGGGCCAGTAATTTTTGGAAGCCGCAACGTGATCGATTTCTTGAGCAGGGTTATGCTTTGTTAGCTGTGGGTTATTTTGGAACAAAAGAGAGCCCAGCAAAACTAGATCGTATTGCCATAGACGGAATAC
>CAUPNA010000121.1:0-14124 GCA_963512475.1 uncultured Undibacterium sp. | reverse complement strand
CGCCCAACTTTACCTGCTCACAGGAGATCTACACCGCGCTGAGACCGTGTTACGGCAGGCCTTGGCCTTGAACAATGACGATGCCGATGCAATTGCAATGCGCAGCCTGCAAAGTCTGCTGCTGTCCCAGCACCGTTACGAAGAAGCAGAAACATTTAATAAAGCGATCCATGCGAGTAACGAAAAGAACCCACACTATTGGATAGGTTTGGGTATGTATGCGATGCGTCAGAACGACTATCGCAAGGCCATCACCAGCTTAGAAAAGGCTCAAAGCCTTGCTAGCGGTTTTGGCGAGATTCATCAGAATCTGGCAGACGCTTATTTAAAAACGGGTAACCCTGACCGGGCAAAAGAAGAGATTCGAAAATTTGTCAATTTATTGCCAGAGCATCCGAAGTCGGCGCTGTTCCGTACAAAATTTGCGGTTCGCTAAGAGGACAAACCTCGCCAATTATCTCATTTGACGAGGTTTTCTTGCTTTCCAGTTGTTTCTTCGCAAGCTGGTTTCGAACAATTTATTTCTGATTCAATATTTGCTGACTGCTCAACATCACAGGAATGTTACCGTAATCATTGAACGCCTTGAAAAAATCCTGCATGACAAAGGGTTTATTTTCTAGCTCTAACTGTTTGGCACGTTGTGCCATCAAGCGTTCGATTAAGTATTTACCGACAATATAACTAGTTCCATAGCCAGGCTGGCGCAAGTAAAGATGCTGTTCAAATTTAATTAAATGCGGTTCGCGCCGCATCCAGTTGCGTGGCGTCCAATCGAGATGCACGCGACTGGCTTCCTCCATATTTTTTTGATTGGCATGCGCATACAGGGAGCCGAGTCCACGAGCGGCACGTTGCGCTAATAGTATCCACACTAATTCTCGTGAACGTGGGCTATCGTCGTGTAAGCCCATGTGCATAAACATCTCTTCCACCCCAGTCGCCACACCTTCGTTGCGGTTATCCCAGATGTTGTATAGCAGGGGGCCGCGTCGAATTAAGCTAGCATGCGGCTCGTCACGCATTTGCGCCAGATCGAACCAGTGGTACCAGTGGCAATACAAAGCAACCGGATCGTAATGCAGCGTAATACTGAAGAAATTACGTTTCTCCTCTGGCACAAAGGATTGCAAATGCTCGCGCACTGCGGGCTCCATGTTCGGCTTTATCAGCATCACTTGCTTGTCGCTCAAAAAGCGCATGAGCTTGCTGGCAGCACGATCTGCCATTGCTTTGTATTCAGCTTCTGTGCTTGCAGCACGCATAGCTGGCAAATCTTTATTGCGCTGTTCTTCCAGTTTCAGATTTGTCCAAGCACGATCTAATTCCCGCTGTAATAAGTCAACTTCTTGTTGCCAGGTCAGTGGCACCAAATGGACATTTTGTTGATACCAGGTGTAATTCTCTTTGCCTATACCAGAGGGACCCGTCTTGTTGGGTGCCTGTGCGCTCAACCATTTGATGAAATCGGCATTGGCTGTTTGTGCAGCTGTCAGCGCTTGTTTTAGTAAGGGACTGGCGTAGCTGGTTAAATCTTTTTCAATGCTCTCTAATTCCTCAGCCTGCAGCTCAAAAGTATTAATAGCAGCGATCCATAAGTCGCGTGCATTGCCGGTGAGATTGCCTTTAGCCTGCTTTAACAAGGGCGGAATGACTGCCAACTCTTTTGCGAATTTGAGTTGATCTTCAGCAGACAATGGAAAGCGATATTTCCAAACTTCGACGGTAGCATGATTGGTAGGACCTTCGCGTGCTGGGGTATCGCTAGCTTCCGTATAAATGCTCTGATAAAAAGCCGGATCACGCACCCAAGGTTGCAAAATACGTTGATTAAAATCGTAGCCGTTCATTTCGGCTTGGACGATTTGGAAGTCAATCTTTTGATCGATCGCCCATTTGCTGTTGTCAAATGTCTTGAGCCGTGCTTGATAGTTTTTAAAAGCCTGATAGTCTTTGCTACGGCGCGCTGCTGTGTAGTCGGGCGCACCGTCTTTCATTGCTGGTCGCTCGAAACCGCGCCAATCTTGGAATAGTTTGACTAAGCTGGCATAGCTTTGCGCATCTACTTTTGCATTTGAATCGGGCGTTTTTGGTGCAGCTAGATTTTCTGCAGCATTACTCTCAGAGACAGTTCTAGCCTGCGTCGCAACGCTCATCAAACATGCGCTTGCAACGGCATAGACGATTATTTTATTTTTAAAAATGGACATATAAATCCCTTAATATTCGTATTAAATTGGCTTTCTTACTTATGCGAACACTTGCCAACGCACTATGGATAAACCTTACCGTCCATCATCACCAATTTCACTTTACGCACTGCTTTAATATCGATAGAGGGATCACCTTCGACCGCAACCAAATCTGCCAATAAGCCTTTTTTGATACTGCCGATTTTCTCGGCATAACCAAATGCTTTGGCATTCACCGAGGTAGCCGAGCGCAAGACATCGATTGCACTCATACCATAATCGACCATCAATTCCATCTCACGGGCGTTGTCCCCGTGAGCATAAACACCGACGTCGCCGCCCATACAGATGTTGACACCGGACTTCAATGCCAAGGCAAAGTTTTGACGCTTAGCGAGGATACGTGCTGGTTCGGGATCGACTGCTTTTTTCCAACCGCGATACTGCTCTATCGCATCGCCGGCGGCCAAAGTCGCGCACAAGGCCACGCCTTTTTCTTTCATGCGTTTAAACACTTCTTCGGTAGCACTATCGCCATGCTCTATCGTCGAGGCACCCGCATTGATTGCTCGCAGCATGCCTTCTGGCGTTGAAGCATGCGCGACCAATTGACGGTTGCCACTTTTTGCAATGGCTGCCATGACCGCCATCTCTTCAGTAGAAAAAATGGGCGCGGCCTCCCCATCTCTACCGGCACGATAGTCAGCATAGACTTTGATGAGGTCGGCACCTTTGCCGATTTGTGTGCGCACTTCGTACGCGATTTGCTCTACGCCTGACACTTCTGCTGCGCCCTGCGGTAAATCGAGATCAGGATTGACGCTCTTAGGTCCATAAGCGCCTTTAGCAACCAGAGCTTTGGTAGCAATGATCATACGTGGCCCGGGAATCACGCCCTTCTCTATTGCCTTCTTTAAACCGACATCATCATATTCTGCGCCTTCGGTGCCTAAGTCGCGTACGGTGGTGAAACCTGCGACTAGAGTCGCCTTAGCGTGATTAGCAGCACGGATAACGCGCTCGGCACGGCTTTCTTTCAAGACTTGATCATCCCAACTGACTTCGTTATAGGGATGTAAAAGCAAATGCGAATGGCCTTCAATCAGACCAGGCATCAGCGTCATGCCTTTAAGTTCAATGACTTTGGTATCGGCGGCCAGTTTGAAGCGCATAGCACCAGCTTCGACGATTTTATTGTTCTGTACTAGCACCACCCAGTCCTTGTGCATCTGCTGACCATCAAATACGCGATCAGGTTTTAACAAGATGCTAGCAGTTGTCTGGGCGGATGAATTCGCACTCAGCAATGTGGCTAGCAAATTAACCATCAATGTAATTGTCAAAACAGGACGCATTTTCTTCATATTTTTTTCCGATGTGAATAAGCTTGAGACAGGCTAAGAGGCGCAATCGATCATACCCTTTTGCCACTGCATTTCCTATGCGAGTGTTGTGTTTAATCGCTCTTTTGTAAATAGCGCCAAACTAGAGCCTCCAAAGGACTTTAAACGCTCCCGTTATAATATTGTTTTGCTCTAGCCCAATTCGGATCGCGCCTACCCAACCATGAACACCCACAAGCTACAAAAACTCGGACTGTTCGCGGTCACTTGGCCTATTTTTATCGAGCAGTTATCACACATCCTGCCCGGCATGATTGATGTTTTCATGATTAGCCACTTGGGAGATGCGGCGGCTGCCGGTGTTTCAGTGGCGAATCAGATTGTGGTGTTTTTTATCGTGCTATTTTCGTTTATCGGTTTGGGCTGCAGCGTGGTGATTACCCATTATCTGGGGGCGCAAGATAAGGCTGGGGCTGAGCGGGTAGCCACAACAGCGGTTGGCGTGAATTTTTGGCTAGGTGCAATTATTAGTGCATTGACCTTTGCCTTTTCTGATCAGATGCTAGGACTATTGCAGTTACCAACCGCCCTTCTTCCTTATGCACAGCCCTTCTTGGCGCTGATGGGTGGCACCTTATTTCTGGAAGCACTGAACATCATTTTTGGTTCTATTTTGCGTGCGCACGGACATACACGTGATGCGATGGGTGTCGCGCTGGGTATGAATTTATTGAATATAGGACTAAATTTTGTCTTGATTTTTGGTTACTTTGGTTTTCCAGAATTAGGCGTGGTGGGTGCTGCTCTTTCGACTGTCATCAGTCGTGCGGTAGCTTGTCTGGTGTTCATTTGGCTGCTTAAGCGGCGCTTGCATTTACGTGTACCAATCAGCGCGTTCTGGCAGTTTTCCCGCGATATCGTAAAAAAGATTTTGCATATAGGCATTCCTTCAGCGGGAGAGAATCTTAGCTGGTGGACGAGCTTTATGGTGATCACTTATTTCATTGCGCAAATGGGTGAAACCAGCATGGCGACTTTCACCTATGCGATGCAATTGTCGATGATCATGATGATGCTGAGTATCTCGATAGGCATAGGCACCGAGATCATGATCGGACATTTTATCGGCGCGGGTGAAATTGAGCTCGCTTACCGCCAATTATTGCGTAGTCTGCGTGTAGGTGTTGCCGTTACCATCGTTACCACAGCCATCGTCGTACTGTTTGCTTCGCAGTTGTTTAGTCTGTTTAGTAGCAATCCCGCGATCATCGCCAGCGGTGCGATTTTGCTGCGGGTATCACTTTTACTGGAGCCTGGGCGTACTTTTAATCTGGTCGTCATTAACTCACTACGAGCGACGGGCGATGCTTACTTCCCGCTTTACGTCGGCATTTTTTCTATGTGGGGAATTGCAGTCATTCTTGCTTGGTTGTTTGGTATTTATTTTGGTTGGGGCTTGGTCGGTGTTTGGTGCGCTTTTGCGATCGATGAATGGGTGCGAGGTATTTTGATGTACCGCCGCTGGAAAAGTCGTGCATGGGAAAAACACGCGCACGCAACACGAGCGGCTTTGCTTAGGGAGTAACGGATTATTTTCTTTCTAATGTTCAAACAATTCTCAGAAAAATGGCTATTTTAGTGCCTTGTGGCATCCTTATTTCCAAAGTCCAATAGATTCTTGAAAATAGCATTCGAATTGTGTTTGTTTTATACAAACAATTGTTACTGTACCAATCATGATAAATTTTTTCTCTTTTAAAATCTTTATATTCAAAGTTGATCCATGACTATTTAAAGCGCTTGCAACCTATGACGCCTTCGAAGTCTTGGATTCAATATCCGATTGCGGCATTACTTTCTCGAATCACTATGACCAAACTGCGCGCTTACACAAGAAAATATCTTAGTCACTTAAGTACAATTGCGTTGTCACTTGTTCTGTTTGCATACTATCCGGCCACCTCATTAGCGCAATCCGTATCGCCAAATCTCGCTGAAACCAATGCGCAGACATCCACAGGTAAAGACGCGAAACCAGAGAATTCGAAGGCCGGCGCACATTCCGACTTGCATCAAGAAGTAAATGCGCTACTCGCCGAAAATAGCCGCATCAACCAAGAAAAAAAATCCTTATTAGAAAGCGATGCGCAAAAGATTTTTTGGACGCAATGTCTAGTCGGACTGATGAGTTTTTTTATGTTGATCTCGCTCTTTTCATTTTGGCGTCTACATGCAAAAGCAGCGTTTAACAATGGTCTAGCCGAGCTATCTACCGGCTTGAGGCAATTTCAGGACTCGATATTGTCGTTTATCGACACTCGCCAATTAGCTCACAACAGCGTGGTTTCTTCATTTCATTCTAGTGTGATGGAACAAGCTCCAGAAACTTTACAAGCGGCGACCATCACTAAGACCAATCTCAATCCAAATACAGAACAAGAAATGTCCCAGGTAAAAAACTTTGTCGATGCCTGGCTCAATGTTTATACGCCTGGGGCTTCCGCTCATGATCGCTATGTAGAAACAACAAAAAGTCGCCCTACCTCTCCATTGCCATGGTTATCCATGATCAAGGGATTTCGCCAAGAAAATGATCAATCAAATTTTGAGTCGATACGCAAAGAAATAAAAAAACTTTTCAATATCAATGTCCCATCTTGGAACGATCTCAATGACGATGGTCAAAAACAAATTGCAGATTATCCGCACGTACTGAACAAAATTTTGGAGCTGTGGCATGGAGATACTATCGCAGCTTATTTAGAGCGCTTATTGGCCAACTCACGTATCAATGGGCGTCAGGGTTTCGATATCACGCTCTATGAACATTTAGAAAATCTGATGAAATTGGCGCAAGATCCAAATCGCCCGCGCGACTTAGAGCAACTAAAAAAGCTTCCTTTGGCGGCATTCTTATTTGCTCAAGCGAAGTCAACTACGGCATCAACTGCGAAATCAGCCATCAACTCAAGCACCATCACTCAAAAAACGAATGTAAGTGCTGCAAATTCTAGTAATGCCACAACGCAAGCTTCATCAAATTCTGATGTGCTTTCAGTGCCAGAAAACATTTCAACTGCTTACTCACTTGAAGCAGCATCTACTAACGCGAGTTTAGCGCAAGACGAGCAAGAAAAATCAGGCGGAATGACCCAAAAAATCACTCCCCAACAAGACACAGAATATAAGGCAATCAGCATTCAGGTTTTACAAGCCAGCGAACATCAAGAAGAAAAGCCAACACTCCCCGCCTACGAAGTCCGTTTAAAACTCGCTTTGGCCTACATTGATATGGGCGACAGCGAAGGTGCCTGCTTGCTATTAGAAGATGTCATTAAGGACGCACCAGAGGATCAAAGAACCTATGCACGTGGACTCTTAAGTGACCTAGAAGAGAAGATGGCCGCCTATTAAAACCCGTCAATTCGGTCAGGGCTTAGTCGCGAACTCTCGGCTTATTGCATCAAAAAACGCACGATCATTAATCACCGCAGCCCCCGTTGGTTTGGTCTGTGCGCCCCACACGACGATGACAATATTCTGACGTGGATTGATATACAAATATTGTCCATGTATCCCAATGGCAGAATAAGCGCCATCCGCTAATGCCTCTGGACTGGTGCCCGGCCACCATAAATAGCCATAAGGAATCAACTTACCATTCGCTAGTTGTTTAGGCGTTGTCGCTTCATAAGTCCAGCCCTTAGGCAATATCTGCTCCGCCCCAGCGCGTCCACCGTTTAACATGAATAAGCCGAAACGTCCGTAATCACGTAAAGTAGCACTGAAACCGCTACCGCCGATTTCTACGCCTTTCGCGGAATCCAACCACCAGTAAGCATCAGCTTCCATGCCAAACTTTTCCCAAATACGCTCCGACAAATAAGTCGCTAATGACTGTCCTATTGCGTTCCTCAACACTTGCGCGACCACCTGAGTTTCGCCGGTGTTGTAGTTCATGAAGGTGTTTGGCGGATGCGCAGACGAAAGTTTGTTCATCACCTTCATAGCCGCACCAGGCACTTGCGAGATCTGCGCCTCCAATAAATAACGACGATCCGACTTCGGATCCGAGTAAGTTTCATTCCATGCGACGCCCGACGCCATCATTAACACATCACGCAGGCTGACCGCTTGATAAGCACTCGCTTTCAACTCAGGTACATAGCGACTAACAGCGTCGTTCAAACTCGCGATCTTCTTTTGCTGCAAGGCGGCACCCACTAAGCTTGAGGTAATCGACTTAGCAATCGACATCGACATCCAGCGTGTTTGTGGCGTATTTCCATAGCGATATTTTTCCAGCTTGATTTTGCCGTTTTTTAAAATCAATAAACCCGCGACACGATTTAGTTCCAGATACTGTTCCAACTCGATACGTTGACCACGATCGATAAAACTAAATTGCGTCAATGGCTTGGCATCAAGAGGCAGTTGATATGGCTGTTTAGACTTACGCACCAAGGCGCTGGGAAATAGGCGATCTATATTACGAAACGTATTGACCGCTATTTCTGGATTTAAGACGCCATCATAGATTTGCCGCACATTGCCTATGGTTTCCTTGGCATGTGGGTAGCTAGCTGAGCTGTGATTTCCGGTATTTTTAACTACCTTCTCTGCTCCAACAGGCAAAGTGAAGCACAGCATTGCGCTGCAGAAGACGGTCATTGCGAATGATCTAGTTCGACTACGATAGTTCAAAGCAAAAACCCACATAATCTAATTCCCTGAAAAAAACAAAGAAGGCAAGATTTGATTGTAACAAATCTTGCCTTCTATTTTTTGCTTTTTGATTCATCCGAGTCAGGTAAAAACTTGCGGCTAAATGACGCGTCAGTTGATAATTTTATTATCACTTTTCGTCTGCGCTGTTATCAAGCTTAATAATGCTTGATAAAGCTTAATCAAAATTATTTAACCTTAACCAAACTCAAAGTGATCTCGGCAACTTGATCGCTACGATTGCTCCACATCCAACAATAGTCTTGTGCAAGCTTGGTTTCAAATCTATCTTTCCATTCTGACTTAGCGGCCAATTTCACTGGTAAATTTACTTTTTTCCCCAGATGAAAATGAATATTCGATTCCAAAGCTTGATCACTTTTAAAATCCCAGTCAATACGCAATTTATTCGGCAATTTACCGCATACTTCAAGTATGCCACCGGCTTTGATCTGACCTTGATGACGGAACTCGCCTTGCTCATTCCATTTAAGTTCCAATAAACTCGCCTGTGCCGAAGATACCGTGCTCATGATTGTGACTGCCGTCAAAATGACGAGACTATGTCTAATTATTTTTTTCAAAAAAACTCCCTAACTATTTCTTATTAACTGCGCTTGTTCGAACAAGCGCTTCTGCTGACTCTACTATCGTTATTAATGATGATGCTCATGCCCCGCCTCTTTTTTTGCTGGCGCAGCTTTCACTGGCGCAAATGGCGTAAAGCGTGCTTGTTCAGCAGGTTTGCCCGCCATCGTTACGGTTAGTGCGCCTTTGAAATTGGCATTCGATGCATATACCGCTTTGCCGGTAAATTGATTCATGCCGCTTGGCTGCAAAGTGACGGTCGATTTATTTTTACCTTGCACTATCGTCAAAGTCGCAGTGCCGCCAGCAGTCGCCAAAGCTTTGCTGGCATGATCTGTAACATGGACCGTGATTGAATTTTCCTTGGCTTCTTTACTGTCTTTCACCAACACTAATTCAAAGTGATACACACCAGCCATGCGAGTTTGCCCGCCATTAGGTGATTTGTTCGAATCAAAATAGGCATTATCATGCGCACTGGCGGTCGTGATTGCGCCAACACTCAAGGCTGCTACACATAACAAGTTGGATACTATTTTTGCGATTTTCATGGTCTTTCCTTTCGTAGAATTCTATTCATTTGATTGTATTAACTGGGTCACATTTACTAGATTTCATAAGTCTGGCTTAATAACTTTCCTGCTTTTGCCCTTCGGCCTGCAGATCATTTTGCATATCATCGCGCGCCGCCAATAACTTTTTCAAAGGTTTTTCACCCCACAACCAAAACATCAAGGGCGTCAAAATCGTGTCTAATAAAGTAGAACTAATTAGACCACCAAAAATCACGACCGCCACCGGATGCAAAATTTCCTTGCCGGGCGCGTCAGCAGAAATTAACAAAGGCAACAACGCAAAGGCCGCCACCAATGCTGTCATCAACACAGGCGTCAAACGTTCTAATGAGCCGCGAATAATCATCGCCTTCCCGAATTGCTCACCTTCAAAAAGACACAGATTAATGTAATGACTTATTTTCAAAATACCATTGCGCGTCGAGATACCCGCCAAGGTAATGAATCCGACCAAGGCAGCCACCGACAAGGTCTGATCCGCAATCCACAACGCCAGCACGCTACCGACCAGCGCCAAAGGAATATTACCCATAATGATCATGGTCAAAGCGATAGAACGATAACGACTATACAGTACTAAAAACATCAATGCCAATGAAACCAGAGACAGCAGCGCAATCAAATTAGCTGCTTTTTCTTGCGCCTGAAATTGCCCTTCTAATGCAGTCGAATAGCCAACCGGTAATTTATTGGCCGCCAGCTCATCGCGGATATCTTGTATTACCTTACGCATATCTCGTCCATCTGTATTCGCGGACAACACGATACGACGACGTGAATTCTCCCGACTGATTTGATTCGGGCCATCGCTCTCCTCTATGCGCGCCAACTGTGACAGAGGAATATGGCCGCGCGGGGTTTCTATCAAAACTTGCTGCAAGGCCTGCATATCACGCCCTTTTTCGGGTAGTCGCAGTAACAGATCAAAACGGCGATTACCTTCTATGACTTGGGTAATCCGTTCACCTTCTATCATCTGTTGCAAGGAGCGCAGCAAAACACCGGGTGCGATCCCGTAACGCGTTGCCTGTTCATAGTCGATATGAATTTTTATCTGTGGAATCAAGACTTGCTTCTCAATTTGCAAATCGGTCACGCCTGGAATTTTCATCAAACGCTCGCGCAAATCAGCAGCGATATTGCGTAAATTATCCAAATCTTCGCCATACACTTTCAGGGCAATTTGCGCACGAACACCGGATAACAAATGATCCAGTCGATGTGAAATCGGTTGCCCAACATTGCTCGCGGCAGGCAAGATCGATAAGCGTTGACGTATGTCTTGGATAATCGCTTCGCGGCTACGTGTAGACTTCTTGAGATCAACATCCATCTCGGTGTAATGCACGCCTTCAGCATGTTCATCCAACTCGGCACGTCCCGTGCGGCGTCCAACCTGAGTTACCTCAGGAACACTACCTATCAATTGCTCAGCTAAACTACCGAGTCGATTCGACTCGACCAATGATGTGCCGGGATTAAGCACCAGATTCACGGTCAATGTGCCTTCATTAAATGCTGGCAAAAAAGCTCGTGGGAAAAACGGCACCGCCAAGGCTGCGATCGCAACCGCAATAACGGCTATCCCCAATAAGCTACGCGCATGTTGAAACGACCAATTCAGCAGAAGCGTATCCCATTGTTTCAATCGTTTGACCAAAGGACTATCGCCATGCCCCAATTGTTTCATTTTCGGCAATAGGAAATAACATAAGACCGGTGTCACCGTCATCGCTACTAACATACTCGCTAATATAGACACGACATAAGCGATACCTAAAGGTGTAAATAAACTACCCTCTATGCCTGGCAGAGCAAACAAGGGCACAAACACTAAAACGACAATCAAAGTCGCATACACGATACCGCTACGTACTTCGCCCGATGCATTGGCGATAACTTGCAATACGGGTAGTGGTTGCGCCAACACGCTGTTTTCTTTCAGGCGTCGTAACACATTTTCCACATCGACTACGGCATCATCAACCAGCTCACCAATCGCAATCGCTAAGCCGCCCAAGGTCATCGTATTAATGGACAAGCCCAGATAACGGAACACCAACACCGTCGCCAGCAAAGACAAAGGTATCGCCACCAGAGAGATTATCGTGGTTCGTGCATTGAGCAAAAACAGAAACAATAATATCGCTACCATGATGGCGCCATCACGCAAAGCGTCACTAACATTGTCCAGGGAGTTTTTGATGAAGTCAGCTTGACGGAATAGGAACTGCGGCTGTGCGACACCTGCAGGTAAATTCTTACTCAGCTCAACCATCGCACGCTCAACTTCGCGTGTGAGTTTGACACTATCAGCTGTGGGTTGTTTCTGTACCGATAAGATGACAGCGGGCTTACCCTGATAGCCGCCATCTCCCCGTTTAAAAGCAGGCGCTAATTTAACGTCTGCCACCTGCTTCAGAAGTATCGCTTGATTTTGCTTCATCGCGACCACAATATTCTGTATATCTTCGATCCGACTAGTACGCCCGATCTGACGAATCAAATACTCACGGCCATTCGCTTCCAAAAATCCACCGCTGGTATTCGCACCAAAATCTTTCAGCGCAGCTTCTACTTTTTCACGCTCTATCGCTAAGGCCTGTAATTGCGAAGGTTTAATCTCGACTCGATATTGACGTACTTCACCACCGATAGGCGTCACTTGCGCCACGCCAGGAATGTTGAGCAAACGCGGACGCATGACCCAATCTGCGTATTCACGCGCTTGCATGGAGGCGCTTTGCGTTTGAGTATTGCTTGTGCCGCTATCAACCGAGCTAATAGGCAAAGCAATCAACAAAATCTCGCCCATGATCGAGGAAATCGGTCCCATCTGCGGTGTGACCCCAGCTGGCAATTGCTCTCGCACCAAACTCAGGCGCTCTGCGATTTGCTGGCGATTGCGATAAATATCGGTACCCCAGTCAAACTCCACATACACGATAGACAAACCTATACCCGACACAGAACGTACCCGAGTCACACCCGACATACCATTCATCGCAGATTCGATAGGAAAACTAACTAACTGTTCAACTTCTTCGGGAGCCATACCGCCCGCTTCCGTCATCAAGGTCACGGTGGGCTTATTCAAATCGGGAAACACATCAACCGGCATCTGGCGTATGCTCATCAGGCCGTAAACGACCAATAATAAGGACGCTGCCAGAACGATCAGACGCTGCCGCAAACTAGTGTGAATAATCCATTGGAACATGTAGAAATCTTTCCTTGAGCTGAGGTGATTTAGATTTTGTGAACTTGGGACAAGGAATTAGTTTCAGCGTACTTGGGTCAACAAGCTTGCGCCTGAAATGACAATACGCTCATCCGTTTTGATATCGCCTGAACCAGCAGCAGACAATATCAACGTGCGCTCGGCATCTAGAGCCTGCGTCTTGACTTTACGCTGTACAAAGCGTTCGGCATCAGTATGGATCCAAACGACTGATTCACCACCCTGCAGTTTAATCACTGCCGCATTAGGCAATGCGACACCAGCGACTTGCTTTTTGGTTTGCAAAATCACTTTCACAGGCTGGCCAATTGCGGCAGCGATATCTTTACCTTTGACCTGATTCACTTTAAATAACAAAGGAATCGCCTGCTCACGCATTTGCTGACCACCACCGATGAAACTCAGCACCAGACTTTGATCGGCATTACCCAATTTTGCACTGGCTTTTGCAATATCATTGGTCAACACCGGATCGTAGGCCAAAGCTTCTACCATCAAACGTGAAGGATCAATGATCTCAAACAAAGTCTCTTTAGCATCCACCACTTGTCCAGCAACTGCGTTAGCGACACTAATGATGCCTGACACTGGCGCGATCAATGCCTCGCTTTTAGACAAACTCGCTTCGACTGAAGCCTTACGTTTTCTCAAGCCTTCATACTCAAAACGCACTGCTTCCACTGTCGCTTTTGGCAATGCGTCTGCTAACTGTTCATAGCGTTGCACCTTACGCGCCGCGATATCCAACTGAGCATCAAGGTCAGCCAAAGTCGCCTGACTATTACCTCTATCCAAGCTGGTCATCACCGGACGCAAATAAGCCAAGACCTGCCCTTTGCTCACCTTCTGTCCCAGATTAGGCAAACCTGTAGCACTCGCCTCGACTCGCCCCGATTGACTCGCCTGAACTCGGCCACCTGCGTTAGGATCGGCAATGATCTTACCGTTTAACTCTATCGTTTGCGGCAGATCGGCGACTTCGCTGAGCATAGTACGCAGCACTAACTGGCGTTGCACGATCTTGGGAACAAACAAACTGCCATCAGCAAGACGTTGCGCTGCGCTAGCATCGGTCATTGCCAAGCTTGAATTGGACTTAGCCGCCGTTTTTACGGGTGGCTTTTTGCTGTGGTCTTCATCGCCATGTGCAAGCGCCAATTGGCAAACAAAAATACTCAATAAGCTGAATGTCAAAAAGGCTAATTTCATACTACGCATGGCGGTGGTCATATTGTTAGTTTGTATCATCCTATTGTCTCCTCACGCCGCAAAACCAGAACGCTGCTTGCGACGCCATGTCACAAAAGCGAGAGTCGCTAAGATCAGCAGCACCACGGCCGATAGTAACCACTTCCACCAAGTCGAAAAAACACTTGGATGATCGTGTTCATCGTCATGCGACTCAGTCAATTCGGGGATTTCCAGACTAGTCGTCATCACGTCGCCCAAGTCGCCTGCCT
>CAUPNA010000120.1:0-14161 GCA_963512475.1 uncultured Undibacterium sp. | reverse complement strand
GATATATTACTCACCCGTTCGCCACTCGCCACCAGACCGAAGTCCGTGCTGCCGTTCGACTTGCATGTGTAAGGCATGCCGCCAGCGTTCAATCTGAGCCAGGATCAAACTCTTCAGTTTAATCTCTGTTACTTTTTTCCAATTAAGGAAATCTGTTCTTTCGAACAGGTCGCTCACTCAAAATACTGACAGTTGCGATAATGATTACTCACCATCGCGTCTTATCTTTACTTCTTGTGAACATTTGATATTTTTTAAGTTTCCTAACTACCGAAGTAGCTAGTCGCTTCATTATCAAGTGCCCACATTTATTGACTGTTAATTGTTAAAGATCTGTATTCTTTTCCACTCAAACTCACCCGAAGGATTTTGTTTTTGCTACGAAGCGTTGTGTTCGTTAGCAGCAGAGAAATGAGATTATGCAGCACTTCTTTATTTCCGTCAACCCCCTGTTTTAACTACCGTTTAAATTTTAGTTTCTTCAACTTCAATTCAAACATCAGGAACTCAACGACCAGCTACTTGCATTTCTCTTTTTCACACCCGCATTTCTGCGGGAGGCGAACTATAGCAAGCCACACTTCTTTTTGGCAAGCCTTATTTGAATAAACTGAATAAATTATATAAATCCTCCGCTTGCACTGCTAGCTATATAGAACAAAACCTTCACTACAAAAGAAAAGCGCTCCGCAAGCGGAGCGCTTTATAGAACAGGCCTTAATGGCTAATACACAGGGACATACTTACTTATTCTGGAAACTAGCTGGGCGTTTTTCCAAAAATGCCCTCATGCCTTCACGCTGATCGTGGGTGCCGAAACTTGCATGAAACAAACGGCGCTCATAATGTACGCCCTCGGTCAACCCAGATTCAAATGAACGGTTCACCGCATCCTTGATCATCATCACCACAGGCAAAGACATGGAAGCAATCGTTGTCGCCGCAGCTAAAGTCTCTTCCATTAACTTATCCAAAGGCACAACACGCGACACCAAGCCCGCACGCTCCGCTTCATTCGCATCCATCAAGCGCGCTGTCAAACACAAATCCATCGCCTTAGATTTGGAGATGGCACGAGGTAAGCGCTGAGTCCCGCCACAACCTGGCAGGGTTGCCAACTTAATTTCTGGCTGTCCGAATTTTGCATTATCAGCAGCAATGATGAAATCACACATCATCGTCAGCTCACAACCACCTCCGAGAGCGTAGCCAGCCACTGCTGCAATCACTGGTTTTCGCACGCGCAAAATATGCTCCCAGTTCTTGGTGACATAATTGCCGTTATAGGCATCCATATAGTTATAGTCGACCATCGCTGCAATATCAGCGCCAGCAGCAAAAGCCTTTTCGCTACCAGTAATGACCATGCAGCCAATATTCTCATCTTGATCGAAGGCGAATAAGGCATGGCCCAACTCGTCCATTAATTGATCATTTAAAGCGTTCAACGCTTTTGGGCGATTTAAAGTAATCACACCAACTTTATCTTTAGTCTCTACAAGTATGTTCTGGTATTCCATATTACTTACTCCAATAAATAAATGAGTTTAATTATTCTTGACTTCAAAAGTCTTAGGCAGCAATAGCCACATCGCTCCACGCTGCTTCATACGCCCAGCCAGTTCACCCGGCTCACGTCCAAAACCCCAAAAGAAATCAGCCCGTACTGCACCACGAATTGCACCACCTGTATCTTGTGCCATCATTAATCTTTGTAGTGGTTCACTACTAAGTGGCATTGTAGTCGACAAAAATACTGGTGCACCTAAGGGCAATTGCGTTGGATCAACCGCAATTGATCTTTGCGGCACCAATGGCACTCCCAAAGCGCCTTTCGGCCCTATATTCGGATCCAGCAATTTTTCTTCTTTGAAAAAAACAACACTAGGATTCGCGTTCAGTAACTCATCCTGACGCGCCGGATTTTTCGCAATCCAAGCTTTAATACCTTGAGCCGAAGCCTGATCTAAAGTTAATTCCCCTTTATCGACCAAATAACGTCCGATGGATTTATATGGATGTCCGTTTTGATCAGCGTAGGCAACACGTATCGTGTCGCCTGTTTCATTCAATTGCACGCGACCAGAGCCTTGTATTTGCAGAAAAAACGCATCAACAGGATCATCGACCCATACCAACTCCTTACCAGCGAGGAAAGGCAAGATATCAGCACGCGAAGCATAAGGAACAACTTTATTACCAACCAGTCGTCCACGCAAACGCATATTTTTTAGATCGGGATAAACACTACCAAGCTCAATCGTCAACATATCATTTGGTACCGCATACAAGGCTGTTTGATACACGCCGCCTCTGCTACGCGAACCTTTCAGTAGCGGCTCGTAATAGCCGGTAACCATGCCATCAGTTGCACCATCAAGATGCTTTACTTGGTAAGGAGAGAAATTCATTTCAAAGAAGCTGCGAATAGAAGTTAAATCTTTCGCATCCACATTCTTGAGCGAACTGCACACTTCTTTCCATTCTGCTTTATTCTTCAGCGCGGAGCAGGAATTGACAAAGGCAGGCCAAGCATCACGCAAATCATCGTTGCCCCAACCAGGCATCTCAGCGTACGAACTTAATTTGTATGCCTGCGTGTAATTCGTGATTGGTGCTAACTTAGGCGGTACTGTTGGAGGTACCGTCGGCGGTATAGTCGATATAACAGGCGGAGTCACTGGTTTTGGGTCCACTGGAAGCGGTTTCGGCGGCGTCGTACATGCTACCAAAGTCAAAACCAGCGATACTGCTAAAATGCGTTTTTGTTCGAACAAAGAATTCATAAAGGATTAATTATGTGGTTATTAGCCGTCGAAGCTTTAGGCGCTTTCGGTTTATTTGCTTTTATCGTTTGGTGGACGATGTTTTCAGGAAAAAAACCATCGCATAAAAACACAAAAAAGACTAGCGAAACAGATAAAAAATAGCGCAACTTCAGGCAACGTCAGGTTTAATGCAAAGTGCGCGGCAAAGATAAAACGAATTCAGGAATCAGCGCATCAAATTTATGTCCGTCTTCTGCGACACAGAAATAAGTCCCCTGCATCGTCCCATGAGGCGTTTCCAAAGAACTGCCGCTGGTGTACTCAAATGCTTCACCCGGTTTAAGTAGAGGTTGATGCCCCACCACACCTAAGCCCTGTACCTCATGCAATTTATTATTCGCGTCGGTAATGATCCAGTGACGTGAAATCAATTGCGCCGGAATATCACCGGTATTCTTAATCGTAATTGTGTAAGCAAATACAAAATGCGCCTTATCCGGATTCGATTGCTCCTCCAGATACTGCGTCACGACCGACACCTTAAATTCATACTTAGACATAAAACCTCGCACCAATCAATGGCAAATACGAAAAAATCGAGCAAACCACTCGCTGAATGCGTATCCATCTACATTCAGAAACCGCTTAAAACGAGCATCTTACAAGAGCACAGCATTCTTCGCAGGAGTAAAATAGCGGATTAAAGACATTTCTTCTGTCAAATCTATTATTTTGCGTACTTATTTTGCACACTTAGTTGAGATTTCAATATGACAAGCTACCGCATCGCCCCTAGTATTCTCTCTGCTGACTTCGCTCGCCTTGGCGAGGAAGTTCGTAACGTCGTTGCCGCAGGTGCGGACATGATTCATTTTGACGTCATGGATAATCACTATGTGCCTAATTTGACCATAGGCCCTTTGGTCTGCGAAGCGATTCGTCCGCATGTGCAAGTGCCGATTGATGTGCATTTGATGGTAAAACCAGTCGATCGCATCATTCCAGATTTTGCCAAAGCGGGTGCCAATATCATCAGTTTTCATCCAGAAGGCTCGGAACACATAGACCGCAGCCTACAACTAATTCGCGATCATGGTTGCAAAGCAGGTCTGGTGTTTAATCCGGCAACGCCTTTGCATGTATTGGAACATGTGATGGATAAGCTCGATCTGATTCTTTTAATGTCAGTCAATCCTGGTTTTGGCGGACAGTCTTTCATTCCCCATACTTTGAAAAAAATCGCTGCGGTACGCAAATTAATTGATGAATCTGGCCGCGACATTATGTTGCAGGTCGATGGTGGTGTAAAAGTGGACAATATTCGTGAAATCGCTGCCGCGGGTGCGGATACTTTTGTGGCTGGCTCTGCGATTTTTGGTAAGCCTGATTATAAGGCGGTGATTGATGCTATGCGGGGTGAGTTGGCTTTGGTGGGTTAAACTCAAACTGGACGACCGACGACTCTTCACAAACCAACAGACACTGGATTCCCGCTAAAAGCACGCGGGAATGACAATCTCAATCATTTGCCATATCCTCATCACGTCGAAATTGAAGTAGTTAATCAGACGAGAACTTCTTCCCAAGCATGCCTAAATTCCAAAATAGCCAAGTCGACATCATCGACCTAGACGGCACTTTGCTAGACACTGCACCAGATTTTCTGGTCGATCTCAATCACATGCGTACAGCTTCACTTTACCTGCACCGAATAGGAAATCAGCCCCAAATTTAATCAGGCGTGGCCTCTCAAGGATGACTTTCCTGCAAATTTGACAGAACTCAAGTCATTATCTAAGCTCTTCTCAATTTATTAATATTGGCAATGCAATACATACCGCCAATGAAAAGAATTGAAAGGGTACAGCATGCAAGAATTGGAACAATGGATGCAGTCAGGGCAGTATACGCAAATCCTCCGCGATATTGCAAAGCTCAACGAGAAACAGCAAAGCGTTGCACAAAAATACTTTGCCGCGTTCATCAAGAATCAGATAGATGGTGACAGTTTTAGTTGGCCACTCTACTTGCGAGCCATGGTAGCCAATGCCGCAGTTGCTCGAAATCCGAAAACGGCAATTGATGCGTTTCCGCGTTGTCACACTTTCGCGGTTGAACTCGTGAATTTCGATATAGACACGAGAAAAGCTTTAGTTCAAGCCATTGCCGCCCATGGGCGAGAATGGGTAATCGAACTAATTACAATACTGGCTAAAGGAAAGACGCGTCGACAAATTGATTTCGATGTCGTACTTGCTTTGCTCGAAGGTTTTCAACTTCCAATACCAGATAGCGAAGCGATTTGGGAATTATGGACACGAAACCTTGAATTTCGCTACTTTGGGCAGCAAAAATCGGCTTTCTCAGAGCAACGAGATGAATACGTCTATCGCCAAACGACACTTCAAGTTGAAGGCTGCAATCTTGAAGTCGGTGAAATACGCCATCAATCGTTTGCCGGTCTCTTGCGATGCCAAACCAGCTTCCTAGCATTGCTATCGATGGGCTTCGCCATGCGTGATCGGATTTTATCTTTTCAAGTACTCTTTAATAATAGATTCATCAGAGATGATGAGACGTTCGAAGTAGCCTTGCAAAAATTAATACAACACGGTCACTTCCCACGATCTGAGCTGTGCAACCAGGCGATTGCAGCGTTGAATCGCAGTGATTCTGTGGGCGCTCAACGATTGCAAGCTAGCCTGCTCGTTTTATTTGACCCAAAAAGCGAAGACGTCGCTCACAACGCGAATACCTTATTAAGTCTACTATCTAGCTGTCATGGGAGTGCCGCGAGCCTAGTGCAAACTTTGTTGCGAAAACTCGATATCGAACATGCACTCACAGGCGAGTTTTTCCTAAATGCCTGCCAAAGGGTTTTCTCCCGCAAGGAAAAGGGGATGCGCAATGAACAATTAACTTGGGCCAAGCACCGATTAAACCTCTACTCAGAACAAACAAATACAATTTTATTGGGAGTGGCGCAGGCCTTATTGGTGGATGAACTTAATCTACAAAAGAAAGCCAGCGAAATAATAACTTCTTCGATTACCAGCTTAGATCAAACAGCACAAATAGCTTTGACGAACCAGATCGAAGCTGCGGCGACATACTTAGATCCCTCATTATACGAAGCACTGACTAAAACATTGGCGTCGACTTCATCAGGCTCTAACCTAGCGACTGACTTACAATCAACAGAAATAGTTTCAAATCAAAAAGCATCGACGCTGAACGAAGTCATCGGTTTACAAGAAATACGTCCGAACCGTTCCTATCATTGTCCCGTGGCAGATCTACCCACATTACGTGAAATCATCGCACGATATGATAGTGTTCCCAGTGTCTTGTTAGCCGAGCAGATGATTGACCTTGCATTACAACTTGCAGAGCAATATTCCGACGTCGACGGTAGTTCAAAAACATGGATGATCAAGCGACTTGTCGGGCATTGGCCTTTTCGCAGAGAAGATCTAGCAACGATCACTGATAGGACTCGTCGCCCCGCTCTTGCAAGCGTCGCTCTTTGGCGACAAAACGAAATTTACTCGGCAATTGAAGAAAATCGTCCTTACGCTTATCTATCCAAACCAAGTTTTGAGAATGGATCAATTTCTGCGGAAGATTTGATTGCGCGCTTGAGTCGACTCTCTGATCAAAAACAAGAAGCCGCTCCCATTGATTTTCTCGTAGCACTGATGCGTACTCAGCAGCCAAATGAAACGCAAATTAAGCATCTCCAAACCTGCCCGTCATCACAAGCACATACCGCCGCGGAATTTTTCTGTGAAGGAGGCATGTCGCAGATGGAAACCCAGGTTGTCTTAACAGAGGTGGTAGAACAAGGTCATTTCCGTTTGAAACACAAGGATACAGACTGGGTCAATGAACAACAATCTGAGCTCTGTGTTAATTATTCAGGGATGGCACACGCACCAAAGATAGAGAACATACCACTTCGATGGACTGAGGGCTTCAATCCTGAAAATGCGCCAGCAATAGATGATACCAATATTCACCCCCTGTGCATCACAGGAATGATGCCAAATAACGGAGAAATTCTGGCTGCGATGCACTTATGGGGATTTCGTGCAGCAGGCCATGAATCAAGCACCGAAGGCGGAAAAGCGACTGTATGCGCTTTGCCACTCTTCCTTGATGCCAGAGGTGTGGCCGGTCCGGCGATGCATTTAGCAATCCTATTTTCACTTTCTGCCAATGATGCTACAGCAAGGTTAGCCGGTAGCGATGGCTTAATTGAGCTAATTGCACAGCAACGATATGACTGCGAATTAGCTTGTCGTTTAATCAGCCAAACCATCAAGTTGGGCACTGTCAAAGTAGGACGCATTGCAAAATCCTTAGTGCCGATAGTCGATGCTGGCGTGGCATCGACTATTTGGCCCATGATACGAAGCGCTATTCAAACTAGCCTCAATGCGGAAAGCGCACCAGCAGGCACAGTCGACTTAATTGCACTGGCTTATCGAGTTGTGTATGAGCTGAAGATACGTGAAGAGATACCAACTGTCGTCAATGAAGCCGCAAAAAAAGGGAATACTAAGTTATTGATTGAAGTACGCCGACTACATGCACAATTATTAGCAGCTTAAATGTGGTTAAGCACGATATCGAAACATCTGCAGTTATCGAATTTTTCTATCGAGGGGCTTTATGAATGACGTCACGGATAACTATTTAAGCGCCTCGAGATATGTCAAGCAAACCGCACAAGACCATCTCATTTTGCAGACTGCAAAAGGATTGACGCCAATTGGTCAAATTGCAAATCCCGTATTTTTTGATGGAAGAATCTCTCGACCCGATGTCGCGGCTGCTGGCTTACTTAGCTTAGTGGAAATCGCATCAAAACGCTATTTCAATCCAGCACCAACTGGGATCGATATGTTAGATCCTATCGTCACCGCGAATGGTGATCGCTTGCGTTGCGAAGTTTTTTCTGCTTGTAACGGCGTGTATGCAAGGTTAGATCTGCTCGGCCAAATTTTTAATGATGCCGCTTTAGGTTTCGGCACAACCAATATCGACATCAACCCGCCACTCTCAGTTGCGCTTGCGGGCATTAGCATGCATGATCGCTTGCACTTAAGCGTTGGTCCAAGTCAGATCAATTTCACCACGAACGATGCTCATTTCGTCGAAAGAAAAGTAAAGATGCCAGAGCGGTGGATACGCGGACTGGGTGAGACACAATCAATCGCTACTCAGTTTCACCTACAAGCCCAACTCGATGCAATTGAATGGCGCCGATTCTTTCATTCTTTGCCAACGTCAGGTGGAAGCGGTGCTGGGGCGAGCATGTGGCTGACACCCACTTTGAACGGATTTCGAGCCACATCAAAAAGCACAAACGGAGCCATCTCGTTGGCCGGTGCTGCGAGATTAAGCGCCTTAAAAAATATTACTCATTTAATACAAAGTGTAAACGTTTACGGACCGAGCACTACAAGCGATACGAAAGCGGCAGCAAGTGCATGGGAATTTTTGCTACCAGGTGCGCGCTTAATCATTATGCTATCACCTGAACCCTACCGAGGCTTTTCTGGAGAAGGTGCGCTTTTGCATGCTCTGAGTCAAGCGCAAAGTGATGATGCCTTAATCATTAATGCACTCTTGGCGTGGGACGCAAACATTCATCCACAGTCCCTCGCAGAAGAATCGCAAATACCTAAAGAACGAGTGCTGCATGCCCTACAGCTGCTTGCGGCTCATGGACAAGTGGGGTTTGATCTACACGAACAAGACTATTTTCACCGTCAAGTACCACAAGTCGAAACACGTCTCGAAATGAACTATCCACGTCTAGTTGCCGCTAAAGAGCTAATAAAAAACAAGTCAGTAAGTGGAGTCGGCGCACGCATTCGTGTCTTGAGCGACGAATTGACGCAATGGGTTGGATTCGCCAATGGAACACCAAGCTGCACGTGCATTTTTTGGTCCAAACATCGCGGTAGCCGTGGCCCATGTAAACATATCTTAGCCGCGCAATTGTATTTGGAGACAACGATATAATGAAACTTTAGTTAGAGTCCCGAGCTCTGACAATCAGCCATAAAAACAAAGTTTGCTTATTCAAATCTTTTCCTCGTTCAAGCTAGTAAAAAAAACTGATCTCAAACCCAAATACAATTGCCCTCATGCCCATTTTTGAAAACATCCAAGCCGCCATCATCGACCTAGACGGCACCATGCTAGATACCGCACCTGATTTTTTAGTCGCCATCAATCGCATGCGTGCAGAGTTTTCACTTCAGCCTTTAGACATCGTCACCATCACCAACTTCGTCGGCAAAGGCTCAGAAAATCTCATCCATCGTGTACTATCAACCGATTTCAACCAAGCGCAAGTTGAACAACATTTTGAACAAGCAATGGCAAGCTATCAAAAACACTATCTGGCGATCAATGGTGACTACAGCACTTTATATCCCGATGTCATTGAAGGCCTGCAAGCACTCAAAGCACAAGGATTACGTCTGGCTTGCGTGACGAATAAACCCATCGCTTTCACCACGCCGTTACTGACGAAAAAAGGCTTGAGCGATTTTTTTGAGATCGTGTACGGTGGCGATTCTTTGGCGCGCAAAAAACCTGACCCTTTACCGCTGTTACAAGTTTGCCTCGACTTTCACTTGGCTCCGGCACAGGTGGTCGCGATTGGCGATTCGTCGAATGACGCCAAAGCAGCGCGGGCTGCGGGCTGTCCAGTGCTGACGGTGCCATATGGCTACAATCACGGCGAGGCTGTACAAACTATTGAAAGTGATGGTATAGTCGAAACCTTATTGGCTGCTGCACATTTTCTAGTCAGTAAACAAACCCTAATAATTTCATCAAGCTTCTAACAAAATTAGAATGTTCCTCGATAAGAAACGTCCATCAACTACTCCAGGCACTTTTGAGGCCTGGCTATGGCGACGCTGGCAATCTACCTGACCAGCGTGGGCGCTTTCGTCTGTGTGTCTGAGTTTTATCCAAACCCTGATTCGCGCCAACGACGTTTTTTCATCTCTCGTCATCTTTGACAAGATTCTGTAAGTTTTCGCTGTACCGTTTCGACCTTTTGACTTCATATTCTAGAGCTAGCCTCGTCTGCATTGCTGACGTCTGGCACTGATTGAATGTGGTCTCTTCGGTCAAACACATTTAACGCACATACATCATGACTGAACTCGAATTTAAATCCTTGGCCGCACAAGGCTACAATCGTATCCCGATGATCGCTGAAGCCTTTGCCGATCTGGAAACGCCACTCACGCTCTACTTGAAACTCGCGCAAGCTACCAATGGCGGAAAAAATAGTTTTCTGCTGGAGTCTGTCAAAGGCGGTGAACGCTTTGGCCGTTATTCTTTCATCGGTTTGCCAGCCTCAACCGTAGTTCGCTCCACCGGCTTTCACACGGAGGTCATCAAGAACGCACAAGTCATAGAAACACATGAAGGCAATCCTTTAGATTTCATCGCTGAATATCAATCACGTTTCCGCGTGGCCTTGCGCCCTGGCTTACCACGTTTCTGCGGTGGACTCGCTGGTTACTTTGGCTATGATGCCGTGCGGTATGTGGAAAAGCGTTTAGAGAAAACCGCACCAAAAGATGATCTCGGTTTGCCTGACATTCAACTCCTGCTCACTGAAGAACTTGCCGTGATCGATAATGTCTCTGGCAAACTGTATTTGATCGTTTATGCCGATCCCACACAACCAGAAGCGTGGAGCAAAGCACGCCAACGTTTGAAAGATTTACGTGCGATGTTGCGCCGTAGTGTTGATGTGCCTATCACTTCAGCATCCGTGCGCACCGAAGCGATACGCGATTTCGCTAAAGAAGATTATTTGAAAGCGGTGCTGAAAGCCAAGGAATACATCATGGCGGGCGATTTGATGCAAGTGCAGATCGGTCAGCGCATCAAGAAACCTTATGTCGATTCACCGCTGTCTTTATATCGTGCGCTGCGCTCGATCAATCCTTCGCCGTATATGTATTTCTACAATTTCGGCGACATGCACATCATCGGCGCATCACCAGAAATTTTAGTCCGCAACGAGCAACTCAGCGATGGCAACAAAAAAGTGACGATACGTCCCCTAGCGGGAACACGCCCACGCGGCGCAACGCCAGAACGTGATGAAGAACTCGCAGTTGAGTTATTGGCAGATCCAAAAGAGATTGCCGAACACGTGATGTTGATCGATTTAGCGCGCAACGATATCGGCCGCATTGCGCAAACCGGCAGCGTCAAATTGACCGAAAAAATGGTGATTGAAAAGTACTCCCACGTACAACACATCGTTTCTAATGTGGAAGGCTTATTGCAAGCAAATATGTCCAATTTGGATGTCCTCAAAGCCACCTTCCCTGCCGGCACTTTATCTGGCGCACCGAAAGTTCGCGCAATGGAATTAATCGACGAACTCGAACCCGTCAAACGTGGCATCTATGGCGGTGCCTGCGGCTATTTATCATTTGGTGGCGAGATGGATTTGGCGATTGCGATCCGCACAGGTGTGTTGAAAGACGGCATGCTGTACGTTCAAGCCGCAGCGGGCGTAGTTGCCGATTCGATTCCTGAAATGGAATGGCAAGAAACCGAAAACAAAGCGCGTGCAATGCTCAGAGCAGCAGAACAAGTACAAGATGGATTAGACGGAGAGATTTAAATGCTACTAATGATAGACAACTACGATTCCTTCACTTACAACCTCGTGCAATATTTTGCTGAGTTGGGTGAGGAAGTTCGCACGTATCGTAATGATGAAATTACGCTGGAAGAAATCGAGGCGATGAAGCCTGATCGCATTTGCATTTCCCCTGGGCCTTGCACACCTTTGGAAGCCGGAATTTCCGTACCCGTGCTCAAGCGCTTTGCTGGTGAAATTCCTATTCTTGGGGTTTGTCTCGGTCATCAAAGTATCGCCGAAGCCTTTGGCGGTAAAGTCATTCGCGCTAAAGAAGTTATGCATGGTAAGACCTCACCGATTGCGCATACGGGCGTTGGCGTGTTCAGTGATTTGCCTAGTCCTTACACAATCACTCGTTATCACTCGCTGGCAATTGAGCGCTCAAGCTTGCCAGATTGTTTGGAGGTAACTGCTTGGACGGAAGATGGCGAAATCATGGGAGTGCGTCACAAAACTTTTGATTTGCAGGGCGTGCAATTTCATCCTGAATCAATTTTGTCGGAACACGGTCACGCATTATTAAAGAATTTTTTATTGGGAAAATAAAATGACGATCTCACAGCAAGAAGCTTTAACCCGCCTCATTGAACATCGCGAGATTTTCCACGATGAGATGTTGTCGCTGTTCCGCAAAATTATGGGTGGAGAAATGTCCCCGATCATGATTGCAGCGCTCACCATGGGCCTACGCGTCAAGAAAGAGAGCATAGGCGAAATCACCGCGGCTGCACAAGTCATGCGTGAGTTTTCGACCAAAGTGCCGATGGCAAACACCAAGAATTTGATTGATATCGTCGGCACTGGTGGTGATGGCGCACATACCTTTAATATTTCGACTGCATCGATGTTCGTCACCGCTGCTGCTGGAGCGCGCGTTGCTAAGCATGGTGGTCGCAGCGTGTCTTCGTCGTCTGGCAGCGCCGACGTACTCGAATCGCTGGGCGTGAATATCAATTTACAACCAGAACAAATTGCGCAATCCATCGCGCAAACTAATATCGGTTTCATGTTCGCACCAAATCATCACGCCGCGATGAAACATGCTGCACCAGTGCGCCGTGAACTCGGTGTGCGTACGATTTTTAATATTCTGGGTCCGTTGACGAATCCGGCTGGGGCACCGAATATTTTGATGGGCGTGTTTCATCCTGATCTGGTCGGTATTCAAGTACGCGTCTTGCAGCGTTTAGGCGCGCAACACGCGATTGTGGTGTGGGGACGTGACAATATGGACGAGGTTTCACTCGGTGCGCCGACTATGGTCGGTGAATTGGTGAACGGTGAAATTCGCGAATACGATATTCATCCTGAAGATTTTGGTTTGCAAATGGTTTCTAATCGTAGCTTGAGAGTATCCGGCGCGGAAGAGTCCAAAGCACGTATTCTCGATGTATTGAATAATGTGCCCGGACCAGCGACCGATATCGTCAGCTTGAATGCGGGAGCTGCTTTGTATGGCGCAGGCATTGCTGATTCGATAGCCGATGGGGTAAAGAAAGCGCAAGCGGCTATCGCCTCTGGTGCAGCGTTGACAAAGTTAAATCAGCTGGTCGAAGTCACACAACAGTTGGGAAAGTAAATAATTCAAATGTAGGGAGGGTTATAACCCGCCGCCCGCACGAATAAAACTACTACGAAACGGCGGGTTACAACCCGCCCTATGTTTGAAAGAATTAAAAAGCCTCTCAAACAAATTAGATTCAGGAAATCCGATGTCAGACATACTCAACAAAATTCTCGAAGTCAAAGTAGAAGAAGTCGCACGCGACAAGAAAGTACAAAGTTATACCAGCTTGCGTGCTGACGTAGAAAGCAACAAAGAAGCACAACGAACATTGCGCGGATTTGAAGCGAGTCTGCGCAACAAAATTGCTATAGGCCAGGCAGCGGTGATTGCTGAGATCAAAAAAGCTTCACCCTCGAAGGGAGTGATTCGCGAGAATTTTCATCCAGCAGAGATCGCGGCAAGTTACGCTCTACATGGTGCTGCTTGTTTGTCAGTGTTGACCGACGAAGTCTTCTTTCAAGGCGCACCTGTCTATTTGCAGCAAGCACGCGCTGCATGTACTTTGCCTGTTTTACGCAAAGACTTCATGATCGATCCCTATCAAGTGTATCAAGCCAGAAGTTGGGGTGCAGATTGTATTTTACTGATCGTTGCTGCACTCGATCATGGCTTGATGGCGGAACTTGAATCCTGCGCGCATGAACTCGGGATGGGCGTATTAGTTGAAGTGCATAACGGAGAGGAATTAGATGCTGCTTTAAAACTGAAAACGAATCTACTCGGCATCAACAACCGTAATTTAAGAACCTTTGATGTCACACTGGATACGACATTGGGCTTGCTGCCACGGATTCCCGATGGCAAACTCGTCATCACAGAATCAGGGATTATGAACAAGGCTGATGTACAACGCATGCGAGACGCGAATGTACATGGATTTTTAGTGGGCGAAGCTTTTATGCGGGCTGAAGAACCTGGAATGGAACTGGAAAAATTATTCTTCTAAAATCGCTTCATGCTTTGCTCAAGAAAAAGCCACGACAATCTGATCTGACCCCAAAAAGTTGGACAGTTTGTTAGTTAGGCATGTAAGGGCTGATTTCTGTATTGCACAGGACTCAGCCCTTTTAGTTTAAGTTTGATTCTGTCGTGATTATAGTAGCGAATGTATTCTTTGATGCCATG
>CAUPNA010000119.1:0-14238 GCA_963512475.1 uncultured Undibacterium sp. | reverse complement strand
GGTAACGGTATAACAATCAATAATCTCAGGACAGTTTGCGACATATTGGGCATAGGGTCGACCTTGTTGCGTCGATACCCGAATCATGGCGGTGATTTCATAACCAAGTGCTTTGGGATTAACATCGGCCCGATAGCCACGAATAATATTGCTGGCTTCCAGTCGCTTAATTCGCTCAGAAACCGCAGGCTGACTCAAATGCACTTGACGTCCCAATTCGGCATGCGACATACGAGCATCTTCTTGCAATAATTGCAGGATTTTTTGGTCGTATTGGTCAATTTTTGGATTCATAAGCAAAACCTCGGAAATTCTGACGAATTCATGGCGAAAGCGCTCTCTCACCTTTGAAACCCCATTTAATTTTCGTATTGTACGCGCTACAGTAGTGCTATTCCAAATTCAACTTTATTCGCTTTAAGGCTCTGTCTCTCATATGAAAAACGCTATCACCGCAGCACACATCAGCCAAATCGCGCATGATTTTCAAACGCCGTGCTGGATTTATGACGCGGAGATGATACGTTCACAAATTGCTCGCCTGCGTCAATTCGATGTAATCCGCTTTGCACAAAAGTCCTGCAGCAATATTCACATTCTTCGTCTGATGCGTGAACAAGGCGTGCTGGTTGATTCAGTTTCTTTAGGTGAGGTAGAACGCGCGCTGGTAGCAGGCTTTGATCCACAAGCTAACGAAGCGCATGCCCCTATCGTATTTACCGCTGACTTGATTGATCAATATGCACTGAAACGTGTGGTGGAACTCAACATCCCAGTCAATTGCGGCTCACCTCAGATGCTAGAACAATTGGGACAAGCCCATCCTGGCCACCCAGTCTGGATCAGAATCAACCCCGGCTTTGGTCACGGACACAGCCGCAAAACCAATACTGGTGGCGAACAAAGTAAGCACGGCATCTGGCATGAAGAATTACCGCAAGCGTATGCGCTGATCCAACAGTACGGACTAAAACTCATAGGTCTGCACATGCACATAGGCTCAGGTGTGGATTACGATCACTTGCAAAATGTCTGCGATGCGATGATCGCTCAAGTTCAAGCATGCCCTATCGATATTGAAGCGATCTCTATAGGTGGCGGCTTATCCATCCCCTATCAAGCGGGCGAACCGGAAGTCGATACCGCCCATTATTTCGAGATCTGGGACAAAGCCCGCACGCAAATCGAAGCACATCTCGGTCATAAAATCAGCATGGAAATTGAACCAGGTCGCTTCTTAGTCGCGCAGTCAGGTATTTTGATTTCAGAACTACGCGCGCAAAAACAAGTCGGCAATAATTTCTTTGTGTTCGTCGATGCGGGCTTTAATGATTTAGTCCGCCCGTCTATGTATGGCAGTTTCCATCAAATCACAGCACACACTGCCGATGGTGCCTTGCGCTCTGGTACTGCGCGACCAACCGTCGTTGCTGGGCCTTTATGCGAATCAGGCGACGTTTTCACGCAAGAAGAAGGCGGCGTAGTCACGCATCAAGATTTGCCGTCGTGTGAAGTTGGCGACCTGCTCGTATTCCATGATGCGGGTGCCTACGGTGCCAGCATGTCGTCGAATTACAATTCGCGACCTTTGATTCCTGAGGTGTTGGTGGATGGCGATGAAGTGCGCTTGATACGTCGGCGTCAGACTATTCAGGAGTTGATGGGGTTAGAGATTGCTCTTGATTAAACGAAGATGTATTCAAGAGTTATTTCTTGATCGTTATTTCTCTCTTCGAATCAGCAAAAGCTGCGTTGGAATTACAATTTGCGGGTTTAGAAGAATAGTTTTGACTCATCTCAAGATTTACTCTTCTCTAAAACGCATTAGACTCTTCGATGTCATTAGCTACCACTTACTTTATGGCATTGAAAGCAAAGAGATAATTTAACACTCACCGGCGTACAAGAAGTAGGGTTCGAACAAGCGCCCACAGCAAAGCAATCACTGACGATATAGCCATGAGCAAGTAAAGGTCAGGGTAAAACATGCCTATGGCAGTTAGATTTACCCCGCTCAATTGCGGAACAACAAAAGCTAAGAAGTAGCTTAGCCCTACTAAGAAAAGTGAAGGAACACTTATTATTAACCATCGTTTAACGACGGAACCTGAATGAGATTTGGATGAGTGTTTAATCAAATTAACCATAGCGTATACAAAACCGACTGCTAGCAAACACATCAGACTCAGCGTTCCCCAAAATCTTAGAAGTGCGATACTTGATGGAGCGATGTCGGTAGAAGGAAGCCCTAGAGCATAATCGGTAACGCCGTAGATAAACCTGCCTTCATGGCTGCCATTCATATTGGTCAAAATGAGCACGCCATCGCGCGTTTTTGGCTTGTACTTCACCATGGCAAGAAACCCAGGATTTAATCCGCCGTGAAAAATAATTCTTTGTCCTGCGACAGTATCAAACTCCCAGCCAAACTCATAACCACCTTGTCGCTCCTTGGCTAATGCTTTAGCAAGCGTGCTTGACATGATCCGTGGATCATTTTCAAAAATAGCGACGAGATAGGTAGCCAAATCTTCGGCGCTGCTTGTCACACCACCAGCGCCCATCACCAGCCTTCCTGCTGTAAAATTCTTTTCAACAGTAAAACCAAACCATTGCGTGTGACCCAACGCAGGCGTTTCTGCTGAATCAGTCGCCATCTGTATGTAAGAATTCTTCATTCCAAGTTTCGCGAAAATCCTATTTTGTACCGTTGTTTCATACGAAATTTTCTCTACGGTTTCAATCAATTGAGCGATTAGCATGTAGTTTGCGTTTGAATACTGAAATCGAGTACCGGGTTTTGCGAACAACTGAACGTTCTTAAAATCTCGGATGACACGCTCCATCGCATCGACTCCACGATACGTCGTGTCTTGATAACGATTTCCTTCCAGCATAGACAGGCCACTACGGTGATTGAGTAGATGGCGAACACTGATTTGGTCGGACGCAGTCTTATCACTCGTCTGAAAGTAAGGAATATGTTTCGATACAGGATCATCTAGTGATAATCGTCCCTCATCAACGAGTTGCAAAACTACAAGCGCGGCAAATGACTTACTAATAGACCCTATTTGAAACGGTGTTTGTGCTGTTACAGTCGAACCAGAACTGCCTCTAGTTCCAAAGCCTTTCAGATGGGTGATTTTTCCATTTTGAAAAAGTGCGATAGCCGCACCTGGAATATCCAGTTGATGCATCCCTTGCTGAACATAGGCATCGATTTGCGCTACCGAAGCTAAGGATTGACCAGAGGTCTGACCTAGAGCTGGCGCTGAAAGAAATAAGAAAGTGAAGAGCAGAATTTGAATCCGAAGGACCGTTAAACGCATTATCATGTGTTTAAACCTCGAATCGCTGCTATGTCGGATGTATCGAAAATCATATTGCCTTCCACTGAAGCGGTGTCATGAACCATGCTACCTAAGCAGAAAGTGTTCCAACTCACAAAAATATTGTAAGTCTTTGATTATATTAAATAATATATCGACCTCATAAAAATAGAAATGTCCGCTTTGGACCTACCGGACGACCGTCGACAAACAGTTGTCCGACAAAACGTCAATATATATTGTCGCTTATACCCAATAATCAATTTTCATTTTAACCACACTCACACGCCTATCTATTGCCATGCTGGAACTTTGAAAGTCCCTATGTTATCGTGAGCGTGGGGTGAATTTCTTCGATGTGTATTTCGCTGACTTATAGCGAGAACAAGCTAACCTCCATAAAGGCGAGACTGGGATCTCGCTGCCGTTTTCGAGGGTGCTACATGAGTGCTTCAGACAAATTTACGGCCGAGTCTCTAACGCGCATCAAAAAGATCGCGCGCCGGCATCCCCACATCGCTGTCACCTTGCTCAAACGTCTCGAACTCGATGCCATCAAAAACAAGCAAGCCGCTTGTAAAATCGATGCCTTGATGCTGCGTTACTTTATTCAGGAACGTCTGGGTGAAGCCCATCATTTGATCGACGATCTGAATAATGCGAGTTTTTTGGCGGAGACAAACGACCTGCCTGACCATGCGGGCAAAGTCATGGTGGCGCTTGGACGAGTTTATTACGCATTGGGAAAATACCGCGACGCTGCTAATTTTTGGACGCGCTCTATTGATTTGTGTCGTTTTACGAAAGACATTGAATCCTTGGTGGAATCACGCATAGGCTTGGGGCAAATTTATAATGCCATGGGTGATTATGAAACCGGCATGCGCTTTCACCGAGATGCTGGCGGCATATTGCGACACATCGACAATCCCTATCTCAACGCGAAACAAGCCATCAATTTGGCGACGAACTTTCTGCAGATTGGGCAAAAGGACGACGCCAAAGGTCTATTTGTGTATGCCATGGACGAAGCATCGCGCGGGCAAATTGATGAATATTTTGCCGAAGCCTTGTGGCATTTGGGTGCAATCGATTTTTCTGATGGACAGTTAAGTCATGCAAAAGAATCCGTTAACGAAGCACTCGCTGTCGCCGAGAGATGCGGCTACAAATGGTTGTTCGGTGCAGCCAATGATACGCTGGCAAAAATCGCGCTAAAAGAAGGGAACGTCGACAGCGCGATTGAGACCTATCTGACTGCGTTGGTTTCAGCCAAAGAGATGGACTCTTTGCCACAACTCGCGAATTTTTATGACGCGCTCTCAGATCTTTATGAGTCGAAAAATCAATATCAATTAGCGCTGCAGTATTCTCGCCTTCATCAAGAATGTGCAATTCAATTGAGTCAACTTACCGCCGTCGACAAATTTCAAGACTTACGGGATTACGATATCTCAAGCAAGGCGCCACCGGAACTTTTATTAGAATTAGACGGCAACCCGATACTCGCCAACTGTACTTTTACTGAAGCGTTGCGCATCATCTCTAACAAAGCCTTAGAAATTCTTAGAATAGAATATGTGTGTGTCTGGCTAAAAAATGAAGACAGTCGACAGTTAGTGTGCAACACCATTAGCGGTCCGAATCCCTTACCTTTTCTTGAGAATAGCGTAATCGATTTCGATTACTGCGCGGACTATTATCTTGAGTTATCCAATGCAAAAAATCCGCTAGTAGTGCACGATGTCAGACTTCATCCAGCTGCCAGCGACCTACTCGAACTTGCACGTGATATCGACATGAAATCGCTACTTGAACTGCCGATACGCAAAGAGCATGAACTAATCGGCGTACTCAGCTTTGGTCAATGCAAGAAGCAAAGGAATTGGAGTCGCGAAGATATTTTGTACGCCAGCCATATTTGCAATCTGGTGATCCGTGCAATGAATACAGCAAAATTCACGGAAGACCAAAAGCTATTGGCACAGAAAGTCGAAGAAAGAACCCACGAAGTCATCGAACAATCCAAACGCTTAGAGACAGCTTATAGTGAGTTACTTTACAAAGACAAAGCCTTACGTGACCACGCCTCACAAAACCAAACCATCTTAGACAATCTGGTCGATGGTGTCATTACTATTGATGCCATAGGCACAATGCGCTCCTTCAATCTTGCGGCGATGAGCATCTTTGGTTACACGTTACCGGAAGTCATAGGTCAGAATATACGCATGCTGATGCCTGAACCTGATCGTAGTAGGCACGACACCTATCTACATCGCTACAATACAACGGGAGAAGCGCGCATTATCGGCATAGGGCGAGAAGTCCAGGGCAAGCGCAAAGATGGCAGTATCTTTCCTATGGAACTTGCGGTCTCGAAAAGCTCTGAATTTGACGAAACCGTATTTATTGGCATGGTTCGCGACGTCACCGAAAGACGCAGACTCGAAAAACTTAAATCCGAATTCATCTCTACCGTCAGTCATGAATTGAGAACCCCACTTACATCAATTCAAGGTTCCCTAAGTCTCCTGGAAAATGGCGTAGCTGGTAAGTTATCCGATCCTGCACACAAGCTTGTTGAACTAGCATCTAGAAATAGTCAAAGATTGACTTTGTTGATCAACGACCTACTGGATATTGAAAAACTCGCTGCAGGAAAAATGGCATTGAACCTCACCAGCATTGACATCGTCAATGTGGTCAAACAATCGATACGCGACAATGGTGGCTACGGATTGAAATTCAACGTGCAATATGTACTAGGCTCCCATCCCGAGCGACTCAACATCATCGCTGACGGTGGTCGATTGGCGCAGGTGCTGGCGAACCTTTTATCGAATGCCGCCAAATTTTCTGGCGAATCCCATCAAGTTGAAGTACGCATCATCAAATCGGACGTGAAAGTCAAGATTGAAATCGAAGACCATGGACATGGTATTCCTGAGGACTTTCAGAAGGAAATTTTCAATTCATTTGCGCAAGCGAATAATGGCGACACACGCCAACAAGGCGGTACTGGTTTAGGCTTAAAGATCAGTAAATCCTTGATGGAAGCCATGAATGGCACGATAGGCTTTCAAACGCAATTAGGTAGTGGAACCATATTTTGGTTCACACTCCCAATTCCTCTCGACTTGTAAATGACGGAAGCAGGGCAATTTCCGGCTTACTTGCCGAACGTGATTCGGGTAGAGGCGGATTGTCTAAAGCGCGATACGTAAACACCATGGAGAATTTCGTCTGAGTCGTTTGATTGCATCCAGCAGCGTGAAACAAATTACTCGAAAAAAGCAAAACATCACCTTGCTGTAACGGAACTGGAACTGCTTGCTCCAATAAAGCCTGATTCGCCACAAAGTCGGAACGTAGAAACTGAGCAGCATCGAGTTGATTGCTTTCGATATGCCAACGATGGGAACCTGGTAGCACCAATAGGCAACCGTTTTCCACTTTTTCATCACGCAGAGCCAACCAAACGCTGATCAGTTCTGCTCGTTGAAACTGCCAATAACGACTGTCTCTATGCCATCCCGTCAAACTAGAATAGCGCGCCTGCTTCGTCATGATGCAGTTGTGGTGCACCTGTGACATGCGCACACCCGTGCCGAGCAATTGTTCCAAAGCCTGTGCTAAAACAGGCTGCGTCGCCCAACTAGCAAGTAGAGGCGAACGCGCATAAGCTTGTAATAAACGGCGCGCAGTTTGCCCTCCTTCAGCATCACGCGAAACGGGTGCGCCGGGGTAACGCGTATCGGCTTCAAATTCAATCGGTTGCACTACAGCGTCCAATTGTTGCTGAGCCAATTTCAGCACTTGCTCACAGAATTCAACGCTACTTAAGCCTGGTAGTACCAGATAACCTTGTTGATGAAACTGTTCAATTTGTGTGGGATTTAACATGCGATAACCAGAGTGGATTCGATGATGGAGTTAATATTATAGGGTAAAGTAATCAAATAAAATTTCACGTTTAGGGACATCATCAAGGGCAAGAACGCATATACTCACAAAATCAATTGCGCTGCCTTTCTTTCTCATTTTATTTATATCAAATCCCATGCAAAATCGTCGCCTTTTTTTGAAGAAATCCTTGCTGCTTACCGCCAGCGGACTTTTTATAGGTAGTCGCCCAACGCTAAGCGTAGCGCAGGAGGTTGATACCGCTAACAAATCAAGCAAGTTGACGCCGCCGCCGGATTTATTCGACGCGCAGGCCTTAGATATGGATTTTTGGTTGAAACCGCGCACCTTAGATTTGATACGCCCGGTCAGCGGTGAACGTGTCAAATTATTGTATTGGAAAGATGGTGAGATGGTCGATTCTGCTTACCAGCAATTTTGCCACGTACTGCGTGATGTTAACGCTAAAAAGACGGCGCCCATCGATCCCAAATTATTGGAAACCCTATGGGCGACGCAAGCATTTATCACTCGCTTCGGCATGACGAAACCATTGGAAGTCTTATCTGGCTACCGCACGCCAGAGTCGAATAAACGTCTGCGTGAAGACGGAATTCCGGCAGCGCGTAAATCTTTGCATTTGGAAGGACGCGCAGCAGATATCCGCATCGGTGACTTGCACGAAGAAGTATTAGGCGAATTAATACAAAGCTTCAGACAAGGCGGTGTGGGATTTTATTTCAGAGCCAATAGCAAAGGTGGTTGGATACACACGGATACCGGACTCAAAAGAAGCTGGAAAGGTTGATACCCAGCTTGACTAGCAAACTGGGATTCACATGCTGGGCTGACAATTCAAAAAAAATTAGCGCTTACGGCTACGGTCTGCGGATTCGCGCAAGATGGTGAAATTCCAATCGTGTTCATTGGTCACACCATTATAAGCGGTAATAATTCTAAACATATCGGGATCGGACTTCAGGCGCTGGCCTTTCGCTTCGACTTTGATTGTCAGATCATTCTTGTTATACACATCCAATTCAATTTCCACCCCATCAATCGCATTTTGCGATAGCAAAGAGGCAATTGTTTTCGGAGTAAATTCCAGCATATATACTGGCATCGCAAAGGCACCCATGGCAGCTCCAAAAGAGTTGAGAAATCAATGTGAAGAGTTCGATTCTACTCGTGCAAATTGAGATGTGGCAACCAATTTAAAAGAAGTTAAAGTAAATTAAAGCAGCTTAAACTCAAAACGGGCGACAAAACCACAACATACATGTGAGCTTGGCACCCGCTAGTTCTAAAAAAAGTAATCGTTTGCGCAGTTCTGGAACCAATTAGCCTATTGCTGCGACTTCACCCAAGCATGAATACGCGTTTCCAAAACATCCAACGGCAAAGCACCCGCGCCTAAAACTTCATCATGAAATCCTTTCAGATTAAATTTTGCACCCAAGGTTTTACTTGCATAATCACGCAATTCTAAAATCTTTAACTGACCGATCTTGTAACCCAAAGCTTGACCCGGCCAAACAATGTAGCGATCTGTTTCACTTTGAATTTCTACTTCTTCTATACCCGAATGATCGCGGAAAAAATCGACCACTTGTTGACGATTCCATTTTTTGAAATGCAAACCGGTATCGACGACTAAACGAATGGCGCGCAACATTTCATCTTGCAAGTGGCCGTAAAAACTATACGGATCTTGGAAGAAGCCGAGTTCTTGCCCCAAGCGTTCAGAATACAAAGCCCAACCCTCAACATAGGCATTATTGCCGCCTTGCTGACGATAAGCGGGCAAACCTTCCAATTCCTGCCCTATCGCAATTTGCATATGATGACCCGGCACACCTTCGTGCAAGGCAGTGGTTTCTATCGATAACGTCATACGATTCGCAAAGTCACCCGTATTCACCATCACGTGACCTGGACGTGAGCCATCGGCCGCACCAGGGTTGTAGGAGGCTCCTGCTGCTTCTTTTTCACGGAACTCTTCCACCGCCATGATCTTTACTTTAGCTTTTGGTAAACGGCCAAACAATTCTGGAATCTTGGCGTACATCTGATCGGTGTACTTGCTATACAAATCTAAGATTTCTTGGCGTGATTTTGGATGCAGCGCTGGATTTTTTTCCATCGACGCGTTGAAAGATTTCAGATCGGCGAAACCTAATTTTTTCGCCACGTCTAACATCTGACCTTCAATTCTTCTTACTTCATTTAAACCAATTTGATGAATCTCCTCGGGAGTTTTATTGGTTGTGGTTTGCGTTTTAACTTGCAATTTATAACGTGCAGCGCCGTCTGGCAATGACCACAGACCGACATCTTTGCGGCCATGAGGCGCGTAATCGCTACGGACGAAGTTAGCAAAATTTTGATAAGCTGGGATTACTTTGGTTTTAATCGCCGCTAAAACAGCAGCTTTTAGACGCTGCTGATCTGCCTGAGAGATATCTGTGGGAAATTGCGCGACTGGTTTCGCAAATGGTGAGGTCTCCATGCTCATAGCAACGATGTCATCACACTGACGTGCTATTTTGGGCAGAAGAAATTGCGGCGGCATTATTTTATTTTTTACACCTCGTCGCATTTGCACTATGGTTTGTTCAAACAAGGCCGGCAATTTATTCAAACGTGCAATGTAGTCTTCATAGTCTTTAACGCTGGTGAAACTTAACATCGTCACCAGCTCGGGCGTATCTAAATGTACTCCAGAATTTTGCAATACCGGCATTTGCCAGTTTTGAAAACGCGCGCCTTCTAATTCTTCTTGCAATTGACGCACCATCAAGTCTTTATTCAACTTTTGTTGTACATCGAAACCCGTGGTGTCAATGGCTTTAAAACGCTTCAAAAACTCACGACTCTTTTTCAGATTGGTATCGATCGCCGCTTGGGAAAAATCACGCAATTGGTCATTGAAACGCTTGTCGCCTAACATAGATGCGTATTCTGGATTAGTACGCAGGCCATATTCCCATTGCTCTGCGAGCAAATTATCAAGTGCTTTCAAACGCGCTTGCAAAGAAGCATTCGCTTTACTTATCTTCAATTCGGTCGTCATTTCAGCCTTATGAGCTGCGCTGTTCACCGCCAACGCTGGCATGCTGAGCAGACCAATACTGATTAACAATCCTGCTGCTGTGTTAGTCGTAAATTTTTTCATAGGTCTCGATATCTTTCTGTTTTTAAATTTCTCTTTTTTACTTCAATTTTTTTCTACAACTATTTAGAGTTGACGTAGTTGCTGCATACAAGCCACATAATTGGCATTGATCTGCGCTTGTTCGCGATGACGTCCTGCTGCTACGACTTGCTGCCCACCGACATAGACATCGCGGATTAAATTGTCATTGCCGGTAAATACCACGCTGCTCAGTACATCAGCTACATCTAGATTTTGCAAATTCGGATGCTGGTCATCAAAAACAATGAAATCCGCTCTGTGGGCGAGTTTCAATTGCCCGACCTTACGCCCCGAGGCTTGTGCCCCACCTTGCAAACACTGCTGCCACAAATAATCGGCTACACGTCTCTGTCCTTTGACGCTGGCGATATTACGGCCTTGCGCTTTTAAACGTTGCCCATATTCCAGCCAACGGATTTCTTCCACCACGCTTTGTGAAGCGTGACTGTCTGTGCCTATACCAAAGCGTCCTTGCGCTGAGATATAGTCAGGTAATTCAAAAAAACCATCTCCCAAGTTGCCTTCAGTCGAAGTACAAATACCGGCGACAGATTTACTTGCCGCCATACTCGCAACCTCATGTTGGTTCAAATGTGTCGCATGCACAAGACACCAACGTTCATCAACGCTTTGCGTGTCGAATAACAATTCAACCGGGCGTTTACCGGTCGCTGCAAGACAAGCATTCACCTCACGCATCTGTTCTGCAATATGAATATGAATCGGGCGTCCCTCGGGCATCGTCGCGACTAATTCAGCAATTTGCGCTGTGCTGGCCGCACGCAGGGAATGCGGTGCCACACCCACTTCTACTTGGGCGCTACGCTGTGTTTCTAGTGCTTGAATAATATGCAGTATCTGTTCAACATTCGTATTGAAACGACGCTGATCATCACGCAATGGCTGGTGATTAAAATCAGCGTAGCTGTACAACACAGGCAACATAGTAATTCCCATGCCTGTGTTATTGGCTGCCGTAATCACTTGCTTAGCGGTCTCGGCGATATCGGCATAAAACACACCTTCAGGGGCACGATGTACATAATGGAATTCGCACACGGAGGTGTAGCCGTGGCGCAGACATTCCGAATACAACTGTGCTGCAATCGCCTGCATCTGTTCAGGTGAAATCGCTAAAGCATAGCGATACATCAAATCGCGCCAAGTCCAAAAACTATCTGGCCCTTCGCCAGCAATCTCGGTCATCCCCGCCATTGCTCTTTGAAATGCGTGCGAATGCAAATTAGTCATGCCAGGTGAAACGTAGACACACTGAGATTCATACGCCGCAGGCGTAGCTGCCAGTTCAATTTGACTGAAATTACCTTGCGCATCCCAATGCAAACGCACATTGTTTACCCAGCCTTCGGGCAACAATGCGTGCTGTGCGAAAAGTGTTTGAGGGGTGCTTGTATTCATTTGAGTGTTCCTGATATCGCTGATACTGTGCTTGGTTTACTTATGCCGAGGAAGCAATTACGTTTATTGTTTGGAAGCCCAAGTTATGCAGGTTTGCAATAACTTGTTCAATAGTGGCTGAATTTGTGCAGCGACATCTTCTCGATAGGCAAATGGATAACTTTCGTCCATATACACACATTGGCTCATTTCCAATTGAACTGCATGAATATTATTGGTTGGTTGTCCATATTGACGCGTGATATGTCCACCTTTAAAGCGTCCATTAAACACATGAGTATAGGGAGCACCATGTTGGGTCATCACATTTGCCAACGCATCTTGCAAGTCATTAGAACAAGATTTTTGGTCAGCGGTACCAAAGTTTAAATCCGGTAAGCGACCATTAAAGAACCGTGGTACCTGCGAGGCAATTGAATGGGCATCCCACAAAATCACAATGCCATGCAAGTCTCGCAAACGCTGCAATTCGGCTTGCAATTGTTGATGATAGGGCTGCCAATAAGCTAGCACTCTGCGCTGAATTTCATTAGCATCGGGATTTTGCCCTTGCTGATACAGTGCTTCCTTAGCGAAAGTGTCAACGGGGCATAAGCCTGTCGTGTCCTGACCTGGGTATAAATTCTTATCATCAGATGGTCGGTTTAAATCGATCAAGTAACGCGAATATTGCGCGTGGATCATGGACGCACCTAAGGCTTCACGCATATTGTAAAGAAGTGGTAAATGCCAATCGGTATCGGCTTTAATCGCCGCAACAGGATTCATGCTTGCTGCAACGTCGTCGGGTATCTCTGTCCCCACGTGAGGCATAGAAATTAATAGCGGAACTTGTCCTTGGATGAAATGAAATGGGGCTGACATGATAAGGTGTCTCTCGAAAGGGAATCATCGATGTCGGTACTCACTCATGTTTACTAATGAGGAAGTACGCTACATCGCTGCTCTCAAATATTGGATATAGCTTTATGTGGCTTCGATCTTGATCGTGCATTCATGCATTTCGGCGCTACTGAAACTTTCTTTCAATGCGTCCAAACTCTTCTTTTCTTCCGGCGTGATATCCAGCAGGCGATAGACTACTTTAGCCGCACTCACAGCTCGGGGCGCGATCCGCGCTTCTTTCAAACCTTTTTTTGCCAAGTTGGCTAAGTGGGTTTGTGCCGCTTCAGGTGTTTTAAATACACCTAGCGAAATACCCCACCGCAATGGCGACTGATCTTGCACGATATAGAATTCAGTCAAGCCTAATTTTTTCAATTGTGCCGCTTTTTTATCGGCGGCATCTTTGCTTCCTAAGGACGGTAAATAAACCATATTGGTCGCGACTTCAGCCATCTCGGTACGTGTTTGACGCGTCCCCAAAGCCAGTAATTTTAACTTTTCTTCGACGCTTTTTGCATCTGCCGTGTTGATACCGCCCAATTCCAAACAAGCGATTGGCGGTATCGCTTTTTTGTTGGCGGCATCCATCATGTCGTGTGCCGCATTGGGCGCCAGCACTTTCAGCTTGTCTGTATTCTTCTCAGCTTTCAAACGTGTCGGTTCGCGCTCGGCACGTTCCCAGTTTCCGAACACGCCAAAATTCAAAGCGAGTAGCAATCCATTGATGATCAATAAAATCCACAAGAAAAATCGCAACATAATTAGTATAAAGTATTAGAAATGAGGGGTTGAGCTTAACGCCGTTGACTTCAGTTTGGTGGCAACGAAGAGGCCGGATAACACCAGGTTCTCTACATGATGCCAGACCAAATTCGTTTGTAGTCTCAATTGCGGAATCAGAAAAGGTGCAGCACCGCCGGAAATTAAAAGTTGAACTGGTCGGCTACTGCGTTGACGCAAATTATCAACAGCGCCTAACATGGCACCGACTTGCGCGTGCAAACAACCGCTGACGATAGCCTGATCAGTATTCTTGGCGAAGGCGTCTTGCAATCCTAAGCTCTCCGCGATCTGTGGCAACTGCGCTGTATTTTTTGCCAATGAGGCCGCCATTAATTGCAGTCCAGGCAAAATCATTCCGCCAACAAATTCTGTGCCATCGACAGCATCCACGGTGGTGGCAGTGCCGCAGGTTGCAACTACCAATGCCATATCCGGATACAAATGATGCGCGGCAATCGCCGAGGCGAAACGGTCAGCGCCTAGACGTTGTGGTTCTTGATATTGATTTTGCACGCCAGCACAGTGTGTCTGGGAGCGAAAAATTTGTACTGGAATTTGCGGGAACTGCGACGCTAGCACCGCAGATAGAGTTTTGCCTAATTCATCACCGGCTACATTCGATAGCACAATCTCAAGAACGTCTAAATCGACCCATGCGGCTCGCAATCCTTCGACATCTTGATGCGTTACTGAACCAAGTTGCGACCATTGCATTTG
>CAUPNA010000118.1:0-14545 GCA_963512475.1 uncultured Undibacterium sp. | reverse complement strand
GCTGAATTCAAAAGAAATTCTGTCTAAGGCTATATAATCGCAGCATTCTCAAAACTGCAGCAAGTCCATCCTTTCTATGTTCGAAATGTCATCTAACACTCAGATTAAATTCACACTGTACTCGCGCACTTATTGCCATTTGTGCGATGACATGCTGCTGCAACTCCAACAGTATTTGGATAATGATGGTATTCCGATCGTCGTGTTGGATGTGGATGCAGATGAGGAACTATTGAAACAATTTGATGAATTGGTGCCAGTCCTGTACGGACAAAAAGAGGGCGCAGAAGCAAAACAGATCTGCCACTATTTTTTGGATCTAGAACAATTGAAGACCTTCCTGAATGACTAAGAAAACAAAAGAAAAATCGCTTCAAGAACAAGAAAATTTCTCTTTGTTTTCTTTATTTGACTATGAAGGCGAAGTGATCTGCGGCGTGGATGAAGCAGGGCGAGGTCCTTTAGCCGGACCCGTGACTGCCGCGGCCGTGATACTCGACCCCACACGACCTATCGCCGGCTTACGAGATTCCAAAAAATTAAGTGAAGCACAACGTGATGCCTTAGCAATCGAGATTAAAGAGAAAGCGTTGGCGTGGGCAATTGCTGAATGCTCAGAGCAAGAAATTGATACACTCAATATCTTACAAGCGACCATGTTGGCGATGCGCCGTGCGGTCGAAGCATTAAAAGTGACGCCCACTTTGGCTTTGATTGATGGCAATCGTTGCCCAGTGATGGCGATACGATCTGAAGCGATTGTGAAAGGCGACGATAAAGTGCCTGCAATTTCCGCTGCATCGATATTAGCAAAAACTGCGCGCGATCATTTATTGGCGCAATTACATTTGCAGTATCCTGAATACGCTCTAGACCAGCACAAAGGTTATCCTACCGCTTTGCACTTAGAGCGGCTCAAGCAGTACGGTGTCTCGCCTATCCATAGAAAATCCTATGCGCCTGTGAAAGCGCTCTTGAAAGACCAGTGACTATGAAACAGATTAGTTCACGCGAGAATGCGCTGTACAAAGAACTCAAACATTTAGCTAGCAGTGCCAGTGCACGTAAAAAAGCCGCTAAGACCCTGCTCGATGGCATCCACCTTTGCCAGGCATTTTTACAGCATCGTGGTGCGCCTGAATTATGTGTCGTCTCCGCTAGTTGTGTAGATCATCATGAAGTCGCTGGCATCATCGCACTGTGTGAAGAAGACGGCGCTGATTGCATCGTACTGCCTGATAATTTATATCAAGCTTTGAGCCAGGTTGAGAATGGTGTCGGCATCCTTTTTGTGATTGCCGCGAATCACGCACAAACACCGCAGCAGTTAAGTGTAAATGCGGTGTTGCTTGATAATTTGCAAGATCCGGGGAATTTGGGTTCAATTTTGCGCAGCGCTGCTGGTGCAGGAATAAAGCAAGTGTTTTGCAGCCCCGGTAGTGCTTCTGCGTGGTCTCCCAAGGTATTGCGAGCAGGCATGGGCGCGCATTTTCTATTAGAAATTTATGAAGCTGTCGATTTGCATGCTTTGATCAGTGCGTCGAGTATTCCAGTGCTGGCAACTAGTTCGCATACTGAGACGACGATTTATCAAATGAATTTGAATCGTCCACTGGTTTGGTTATTTGGGCACGAAGGGCAGGGCGTTGATCCTGAACTCATGGCTTTGGCGACTGATACAGTGACGATTCCACAGAGACCTGAGATTGAATCGATGAATGTGGCGGCGAGTGCGGCGATTTGTTTTTTTGAGCAAGTTCGGCAGCAAATTGCAGGCGCTTCAAAATAGATCTGCCGGATTTATTTCTCTCGATTTTCTGTAAAAAAGCTTGAAGTAGGAAACCTTACTTCAAGCTTTTTTGTTTTCTACAAACGAGAATCCGGTTTGATTTCCTGCAATATCGTGGTGGCGATTTCTTCAATGGATTTTGCCGTGGAGGATAACCAGCGTATGCCTTCACGCTTCATCATGGCTTCTGCTTCGTTCACTTCATAGCGACAGTTTTCCAAGGATGCATATTTGCTGCCAGGGCGGCGCTCATTGCGAATTTCGGATAATCGTTCAGGTGCAATGCTGAGACCGAACATTTTGCCTTTAAACTCAGGTAAAGCGGACGGTAATTTACCACGTTCAAAATCGTCGGGAATTAAAGGATAGTTGGCCGCTTTAATGCCATATTGCATTGCCAAATACAGCGTGGTCGGCGTTTTACCCGAACGTGAGACGCCAACCAAAATCACATCGGCCATCGATAGATTTTTATTCGATTGTCCATCGTCATGTGCCAGCGAGAAATTGATCGCCTCAATCCGGTTTTTATATTCTTCGGTATCCGCGATATTGTGGCTGCGACCTACCGTATGTGTCGATTTAATACCTAGTTCTTCTTCCAAAGGCGCAACAAAAGTTTGAATCAAATCCATGTGCAAGCCCTTGGATTTGAAAATCACATTCGCTAAATCTGGTTTTACCAAGGTAGAGAACACAATAGGTCGATTACCGGTTAACTCAAAGGCTTCATTGATACGCCTTACCGCATCTTCTGCTTTTTCAATATCATCGATAAACGGCAGGCGGACTTGTTTAAATTTAAGGTCAAATTGCGTGATAACGGAATGTCCAAATGCTTCTGCAGTAATACCAGTTCCATCAGATACAAAGAATACCGTGCGGTTGGCGACAGGAAGTGCGGGAGAATGAGGATCAGGCATAGTGAGTAATTGTCAAATGTAGAGCAAATGAAGATTGAAAATTGTACAGTAATTGATGGGGCAAATAAGGAATGTAGGAGAAATTCGACAAACTAAATATATCAATTTGGAAAGCCCACAAAATTTTTCTGCCAAATGTTTTTTTTGCAGCGCACAAGGTAAAATGCTGATCAATAACACGTTGATGCTGGCAACAAAATAATAAATAAGTCCACATGACAATGAATCAATGCGCAGCCGTGTTGCGCAGCGAAGCAGTGCGAAAGATTTCTTATCATCAAAAAAGAGGTTGTTATGTCTAACGCAGCAAATATCGAGGCAAGCAGTGAATCTGTGTATGTTGCCTTGTTCGAAAACTTACGGATGACCGATGTTGATTCCGTAGGTGGTAAAAATGCTTCACTTGGCGAAATGATTAGCCAGCTTGCTTCCGCAGGCGTGCGTGTTCCGGGTGGATTCGCCACCACGGCACAAGCATTTCGTGATTTCTTATCGCATAGTATCGATGGCGGTTTGCCATTAGCTCAGCGCATTGCAGACCGTCTCGCCACTTTGGATATCGAAGATGTCAAAGAATTGGCGAGAGCCGGTGCTGAAATTCGTCAATGGATTATCGACACACCTTTCCAACCACGTCTGCAAAAAGAAATCGAAGCGTTTTATAACAAACTCGTCGCCGATTCGACCGCCGAAATGTCGTTCGCAGTTCGTTCGTCTGCAACGGCAGAAGATTTGCCAGATGCGTCTTTCGCAGGTCAACAAGAAACTTTCCTCAATGTCGTCGGTATCGACAATGTATTAGAGGCGATGAAACATGTTTTCGCGTCTTTGTACAATGACCGTGCGATTTCGTATCGTGTACACAAAGGCTTCACGCATGCGGAAGTCGCTTTGTCTGCTGGTGTGCAACGCATGGTGCGCTCAGATTTGGGTGCGGCTGGTGTGATGTTCACGATTGATACTGAATCTGGTTTTAAAGACGTGGTGTTCATTACGTCTAGCTATGGCCTCGGTGAAACTGTGGTGCAAGGTGCGGTAAACCCGGATGAATTCTATGTGCATAAGCCGATGCTGGAATTAGGTCAACTGCCAGTGATCCGTCGCAATATCGGTTCCAAATTGATCAAGATGGAATTCACTGGCGAAGCTAAAGCGGGTCGTTCCGTGAAGACGGTCGATGTGCCTATCGAGCTGCGTAATCGTTATTCTTTGAATGATACTGAAGTCGTTGAATTAGCGAAATATGCGGTGATTATCGAGAAGCACTATGGTCGTCCGATGGACATCGAGTGGGGTAAAGACGGCCGCGATGGTCAGCTCTACATTTTGCAAGCTCGTCCAGAAACCGTGAAATCGCAGCAAAAAGCAACAGACGCGCAACAACGTTTCAAACTCAAAGGCACAGGCGCAGTATTGGTGTCAGGTCGTGCGATCGGTCAAAAAATTGGCGCAGGTCGTGTGCGCGTGATTCACGATCCGTCCGAAATGGAACGTGTACAACCAGGTGATGTATTGGTCGCAGATATGACTGATCCAAATTGGGAACCAGTCATGAAACGCGCTGCAGCCATCGTTACCAATCGTGGCGGTCGTACTTGCCATGCTGCGATCATCGCACGTGAGCTCGGTGTGCCAGCGGTGGTTGGTTGTGGTGACGCGACGGACTTGCTAAAAGACGGCACATTGGTGACCGTATCTTGTGCCGAAGGTGATGAAGGTAAAATTTACGATGGTTTGATTGAAACCGAAGTCACAGAAGAAGTTCGTGGCGAATTGCCGAAATTACCCTTGAAAATTATGCTGAACGTGGGTAATCCGCAATTAGCATTTGACTTCCAATCGGTACCGAACGAAGGCGTGGGTTTGGCACGTTTAGAATTCATCATCAATAACAATATCGGCGTACATCCAAAAGCCATTTTGGAATACCCAAATATTGATCCAGACTTGAAAAAAGCGGTTGAATCAGTAGCACGTGGTCACGCATCGCCAAAAGCGTTTTACGTCGATAAATTAGCCGAAGGTGTGGCGACAATCGCTGCCGCTTTCTGGCCTAAAAAAGTCATCGTACGCTTGTCTGATTTTAAATCGAATGAATACAAAAAACTGATTGGTGGCACACGCTACGAACCGGATGAAGAAAATCCAATGTTAGGTTTCCGCGGCGCGGCACGTTATCTGGCCAGCGATTTCGCCGAGTCTTTTGAGATGGAATGCACGGCAATGAAACGCGTGCGTAACGACATGGGTTTGACCAATGTTGAAATCATGGTGCCTTTCGTACGTACCCTAGGTCAGGCAGAAAAAGTCGTCAATTTGCTTGGACAAAATGGCTTAAAACGCGGTGAAAATGGCTTGCGTTTAATCATGATGTGCGAAGTCCCTTCGAACGCGATTTTGGCTGATGAGTTCTTAGAATTCTTTGACGGTTTCTCCATCGGTTCCAATGATTTGACTCAATTAACTTTGGGTCTGGATCGTGACTCCGGTATGGAGTTGTTGGCAGCAGATTTCGATGAACGTGATCCAGCAGTTAAAGCGATGTTGTCACGTGCAATCTCTGCTTGTCTCAAAGCAGGTAAGTACGTCGGCATTTGCGGTCAGGGACCTTCTGATCATCCTGATTTTGCAGAATGGTTGATGCAAGAAGGTATTGAGTCGATTTCACTCAATCCTGATTCTGTGATCGATACTTGGAAGCTGTTAGCTGCTGTTGCTAAGTAAACTGTCAGCATAATTTCTCGGTAAATTCGAGCGCGAAGATTCAATGGAGTCTTCGCGCTTTTTTGTTGGGAAAATCACTGGTGTCAAACTTGGAACTGTTCGTGGTAAGTGAAAAATAGCAGTGACATTTTTTACAAACTTCTTTGTATTTCGTTAAAACAACTAAGGAAAGTATTCGTGCCGTAAGTAGGGTGCAATAGCCAAAGGCGTATTGCACCGTCCGACAGTTGCTAGATCAACAGCGAAGCTATTTAATTGCCAATCAAACGACGCAAAGAAAGTGATGGTTCGCCATGATCAACTACCCTATGGCGCAATACGCCTGCGGCTATTGACTCCTTACGAAAAGATTGCGGGTTACTGAATTACACCGTCCGACAGTCGCTAGATCTACAGCGAAGCAATTTAGTCGCTGATCAAACGACGCAAAAATGTGATGGTTCGTCATGATCAATTTCCCTATGGCTCAATACGCCTGCGGCCATTGATGACGCCTTACGAAAAGATTGCGGGTTACTTAGCAACATCAAAATATCTACTGCATGAGTCCCAAGCACCGCGATTGTTCAATAACGCGACACAGCTTAAACTACCAGCGAATCAACCAAAAAAAACCATCACGACAAAGGTAAGTCATGCAAGGCATGTCCGCACTAGAAAAACTTTGGCAGCACCATTGCGATCCTGCTTACCAGAATATGCCTCAAGATGTTGCCTTATGGCGGCTGCAAGTAAAGGCACTTTATGCCAATAATATTGCACACCCGATGGCACTTAAATTTTTATTAGAGGAACGCCCAACTCTGCAAGCCTTTTGCGATTGGATAGACGACTCACGTAAGTCTTATCAGTTATTAGAAGAACCTGCCGAAATAGAAGAACCGGATTATCGTCTCTCACCAGAACAAATCACTTTTTGGGACGAGCATGGTTATCTGGTCCTACCCAAAGTCATCGATGCAGCAGCCTGTGCCGCAAGTTGTGAAGCAGTGTGGGAATTTTTGGGTGCCAATCTGCGAGACCCAGCTAGCTGGTACGGTGCACAAAGTCGGCAGCAAGGTTTAATGCTGCCTCTATACAATCATCCACGTCTAAACACGAACCGCGCCTCTAAACGCGTGCGTGCTGCCTATGAACAACTATATGGTAGTAGTGCGATCTATAAGACCATTGACCATCTCAGCTTTAACCCACCAGAGACGGCCGAATTTACATTTCGTGGTAATGGTCTCCATTGGGATGTCAGTCTTGCCCAACCTATCCCAGATCGCTATCAAGGCTTATTGTATTTGAGCGACTGCGACGAGAGCGACGGCGCATTCCATTGCGTCCCAGGCTTTCAGCACCAGATCGGACGCTGGTTAAGTGATTTGCCAGCGAGCGAAAATCCACGTCACATAGCAGCACAAAGCCTACGACCACAAGCAGTGCCAGGTAAGGTTGGCGATTTCGTCATCTGGCATTAAGCACTGCCCCATTGCGCAACACCTAATCATGGAAAGACACCACGTATAGTGCAATATCTGACATATATTCCTGACGATCATGTGGAACATAGTGTTTGGATTTAGCAGTTGGGTTCAATAGCCGAAGGTGTATTTCAAGGTCCTACGATCAATGGACCAACAACGAAACAATGTAGTTGCCGATCAAACGACGCAAAAGAAAGTGATGGTTCGCATGTTCAACTACCTGATGGCGCAATACGCCTTCGGCTATTGACGCCTTACGAAAAAAACGTGAGTTACCACGTTTTACAAAAACGATTTCATCAACTCGTCACAATTAACTCGTACATTAATCCCATCAAAACAAGAAAAAACATAGAATTAGTAATCCCTCAAATTACCTGCAAAAAAACCCTCCACATCGTCGATGTCGAGGGTTTTTTTGTTTGTGAAATACCGATGACAATTTGTTAGTTATCGGGCAGACTGTTGTAATTCTTTATAAGGAGAATAAAAAATGGAAGCATGGATTTGGTGGTTGGTGTTAGCAGGTGTGGTGGTGATTCTGGAGTTGTTCACCGGGACTTTTTATTTATTGATGTTTGCCGTGGGCTTAGTCAGTGCGTCTATCGCGTCTTTGCTTATTGGCTCGGTGCAATTGCAAATGTTGATTGCTGCCGTGATCGGCAGTGGTGCCACTATAGCGCTGCATAATAGTAAATACGGTTGGAAGGAAAGAGGCGATACGACACGTGATCCGAATGTGAATATCGATATCGGTCAGCAATTAAATGTCGATGAATGGCAGGATCAGGGAAATGGTATTTTCGTTGCCCGAACCAAGTACCGTGGAGCGATGTGGGATGTGGAGTCGCGTCATGCCAATGGAAGCTCTGGCGTGTTTGTGATTGAAGCTGTAGAGGGTAGCCGCTTGATTGTGCGCCCCAGTTAATGAGAAGTCGTAAGTTCGTTTTGACAATGATCTAAACAAAATAATAAAGGAAATAAAATGGAAAATTCTAGCTTTGTCGTGATGGTGTTATTTGTCTTGGCCTTGGTTTTTATCATGAAGACGATCAAGGTCGTACCGCAGCAAGATGCATGGGTGGTCGAGCGTCTCGGTAAGTATCATGCGACCCTGGGCCCGGGTCTGAATATCGTCGTGCCATTCGTCGATCGCGTCGCTTACAAGCATGTTTTGAAAGAGATCCCGCTCGATGTGCCGCCGCAAGTGTGTATCACCAAAGACAATACGCAATTGCAGGTGGACGGTATCTTGTATTTTCAAATCACCGATGCGATGCGCGCTTCTTACGGTTCCTCAAATTACATTGCAGCGATTACGCAGTTGGCGCAAACCACGCTGCGCTCTGTGATCGGTAAGATGGAATTGGATAAAACCTTTGAAGAGCGCGATCACATCAATACCACGATCGTGAATGCGATTGATGAGTCTGCTGCGAATTGGGGTGTGAAAGTTTTGCGATATGAGATCAAAGATTTGACACCACCAAAAGAAATTTTGCACGCGATGCAAGCACAGATTACGGCAGAACGTGAAAAACGTGCCTTGATCGCTGCGTCTGAAGGTCGTAAGCAAGAGCAAATCAATATCGCTACTGGTGAACGTGAGGCCTCGATTGCGAAGTCTGAAGGTGAAATGCAAGCCTCGATCAACCGTGCACAAGGTCAGGCTGGCGCGATTCTCGCAATTGCTGAAGCGAGTGCCGAGGCGATACGCCAAACCGCAGCGGCGATTCGTGAACCCGGTGGTGCGGATGCGGTTAATTTGAAAGTGGCGGAGCAATATGTCGCTGCGTTTGCTAATTTAGCGAAGACCAATAATTCCATTATTGTGCCTGCCAATATGAGTGATATGAGTGGCTTGATAGCGAGTGCAATGCAGGTTGTGAAGGCGCAGAAATAATTTTTTAGGTTTAAACTTTCTGTTACCTAGTTAGCTCTACGGCATTACGCAAGCGAAGAAAAGTAAGCAATAAAACCACCGACCACATTCGTGATCGGTGGTTTTGTTTTTTTACTACAGTACTTAAAATAATAGTGTTCTTTTATCTAAATGTTTTTATACTTAAATTTCTTAAAACACGTAAAGGTGCTGATATGGAAGAGTATAAAAAGGCGTTTGTAATGGAGCTTAGTAGCGAACAAAAAGTACGTCGTCAGATTTTATTCTGTTCTTTATTACCTTTAAGCTTTTTTACCGCATCGGCTAATGGTGAACAGACCAATGCGTTTGACATGTCTACTGGCTTATCTCTAGTGGATCGAGATGGCTCAGCCAACTTAGCTTTGGTCTTACCCCAAACTTTATCGGACGCCCGCCATTTGGGTGCGAACATTACCGATTATTTAATGAGCGAGAAACTAGATGGCGTGCGTGCCTATTGGGATGGAAAACAATTGTATTTTCGCAGCGGGCGCCTGATCAGCGCACCTGCCTGGTTCACCGAGAAGTTTCCGACACTTCCCATGGACGGCGAATTATGGATGGGGCGCGCGCAATTTGAACGTCTATCTGGCGCGGTGCGGCGTCAGCAAGCTAATGATGAAGAGTGGCGGCAGATTCACTACTGTTTGTTTGAATATCCTTTGGCCTCGGGTGATTTTCGTCAGCGATTGCAAGACCTACAAAATGCAGTGGAAAAATTGCAGATCCCGTGGCTGCGTGTGATTCCACAAGATTCGGTAAAGTCAATTGAACAGGTAGAGACGAAGCTAAGACAATTGACCCTACAAAAGGCAGAGGGTTTGGTCTTGCATCGTGCAAGTGCTGAATTTCAATCTGGACGTAGTGAGTTCGTCTATAAGCTAAAACCGCAACATGACGCTGAAGCTAAAGTGATTGACATACAGGCTGGTCGTGGAAAGTACCAAGGCATGATGGGCGCCTTGTTACTAGAGACACCCGATGGGATACGCTTTAAATTGGGTACCGGCTTTGACGATGGACAGCGAAAAAATCCGCCTCAAGTCGGCTCTTTGGTCACGTATCGATATCGCGATTTGACTTCAAATGGTTTGCCCAAATTTGCCAGTTTTGTGCGTGTCTATCGTCCTGAATAAGTGATGAGACTTAATCGACCCTATACTTTTTCTTTAGCGATTCGACGAGACCAGATGCTTTTACTTTTTCGAATGCGTGACGGATTTTTTGGATAGTCAGGGGATCAGTTTTCTTGTTAATCGCAAAATAGAACAAAAATTCATCGTTCAGCAGATACACGGGCTCCATAGCATCTTTGGGGTAGGGCAGCTGGCTTAGCTCGTAATTGGCTCCGCCACTGGTTGCGAGAATAAGATCAACGCGCTTGAAAAAAAGCTTCTTGACGTTCGATGCAGTGGTCGGTGCCTCGTCAATATGATTGTGTGGAAACAGGTCACGATCCATGACCAATTTTAAACTGGAAGTGTCACGCACTATGCTGACCTTGTATTTTTTAAGATCATTTATTCCTTTGATCTGAATATCCGTACGATCCTTGAGCTTGAACAACCAGAGTTTTCTGACACCAATTGGCCCTATCCATTCAAATAGATTTTCACGTTCGGGTGTTCTCGTGGTTGTGTAAAGTAAAGTGTTCGCCTCTGTACTGGTATGTTGATAGGCTCGACTCCAGCTTAAGGTGGTGTAATTGGCGTCAATCGCTGCTTCAAGCAAGACCGCTTTCAGCAATTCAGTGGAATAACCAGTGAGATTGCCTTTATGCTCATAGCTGTAAGGTGGCAATGCTTCGGTATAAACCTGAAGTGTTTGAGCTTGAGAGGACGAGTTTGAGGTTATTAGCAATAAGGCTAATACTAATTGAGACAGAAGCAAGCAAGGTGAACGCATGTTGCTCTCACTATCTGAGAAGAATGATGCGGTATGGTAATCCTGAAAGTTTGCTTGTGCAAGGATTGCACATCTTTGGCAACAAAAAAGAGGGGATCAAACCCCTCTTTTTGTTGATTCTGATAAAGCACTTTGGCTGATATTAAGTGAAGTTCTTACTTAGCTCTAATTGAGCTGAAGCTATGACAAAAAGTAAGACAAAACTAAGCCAAAACCAGACTTAAACCGCAGCTTCCAAAAACTCTTGTTGCTCTAGCCAGTCAGCCTCTAATTGTTCAAGCTCTTTGACCACGTAAGCTTGATCCAATAAAAGATTTTTTAACTTCTCTTTGTTGGCATCATCGTAGATGCCACTGTCTTCGAGTTGTTTGCTGTAATCATCCTTCTTCAGATTTAACTTAGCCATTTGCTCTTCTAGACGCTTGATTCTGGTTTCTATCGGCTTGCGTAAGGCGGCGATGCGTTGACGGTCTTCAGCGTCGCGGCGTTTGCGTTCTTTTTCATCGATTGGGGCGCTAGGTACTGGCTGCGCTTGCGGTAATGCGGCTGCTTTTTCTTTCGATTTTACTGGCAATGCTGCAGCGTTAGCGGCGGCGGCTTGTTCTAACTTGGTTTTGTAGAGCCAGTCTTTGTAATCGTCGAGATCGCCATCGAAAGGCAGAAGCTTGCCATCGGCAACGATGATGAATTGGTCAGTCGTCGCACGCAATAAATGGCGGTCATGCGATACGACCACGAGTGTGCCTTCGAACTGGGCTAAGGCTTCCGTTAAGGCTTCGCGGGTTTCTAAGTCAAGATGGTTGGTCGGTTCATCAAGCAGCAAGAGGTTAGGGCGCTGCCACACGATCATGGCAAGCGCCAGACGTGCTTTCTCGCCGCCGGAGAACGGGGCAATCGGGCTGGTGACCATACTGCCGGGGAAGTTAAATCCACCTAAGAAATTGCGTAATTCTTGTTCACGCACATCGGGTGCGATATGCGCTAAATGCCAGAGTGGCGATTCATCATGACGCAACATTTCTACTTGATGCTGAGCGAAATAGCCTACCGACAAACCTTTACCAGTGGTGATCGTGCCCGTCAGTGGTGCCAATTCACCCATGATCGTTTTGATTAGCGTGGATTTACCTGCGCCATTAATCCCTAACAAACCGATACGTTGACCGATTTGCAAAGAGAACTTCACATCGCTAACGATTTTCTTTTCAGTAAAGCTATGATCAGTCTCTGATTCCATGCGATAGCCGCAATCGACATCATCCATGACCAACATAGGATTTGGTGCGCTCAACGGTTCGCGGAATTCGAATGAAAACTCAGCGGCTGCACGCAGTGGAGCTAACTCTTCCATTTTTTCCAAAGCTTTGATACGACTCTGTGCTTGCTTGGCTTTTGATGCTTTAGCAGCAAAGCGATCAATGAAGGATTGCAAGTGGGCGCGTTTACGGCCTTGTTTTTCTATCGAGCTTTGCGCCAGAATTAACTGCGCAGCACGTTGACGTTCAAATGCGGAATAGTTACCTGAATAACGCTTGAGTTTACGCTCATCGATATGCACAACGACATTGACGACACCATCTAAGAAATCTCTATCATGTGAAATGATGATTAGCGTACCCGCATAACGCTTGAGCCAATCCTCCAGCCAAATAATTGCATCCAAATCCAAATGGTTGGTTGGTTCATCGAGCAGTAAAAGATCTGACTTGCACATCAGTGCCTGTGCCAGATTGAGGCGCATACGCCAGCCACCCGAAAAATTGGCGACCGATTGCTCCATTTGACTTAGAGTAAAACCCAAACCCAACAAGAGTTGTTCGCCACGTGAACGTACGGTATAGGCATCAGCGTCGGCTAAGGCGCCATATATTTCACCAATCGCTATCCCGTTGTCATGAGACTCAGGTTGTGCTTCGAGTTCCGCTAATTGCGCTTCGAGTTTGCGTAAAGTGACATCGCCATCAATCGCATAATCAATCGCGCTGCGGTCAAGTGCTGGTGTCTCTTGGGCGACGTGCGCCAATTGCCATTTGGCAGGAAATTCTATGCTACCTTGATCGGGATGTAGCTCACCGCGCAGCATAGCAAATAAGCTGGATTTGCCGGCACCGTTAGAGCCAATCAGACCGATTTTATCGCCTGGATTGAGGGTGACATCGACGCTGTCGAAGAGGGGTTTAGTACCGCGGGCGAGGATGACCTGTTGAAGACGTATCATTATTGACTAACAAAAAAATGGAGGAGTAGCGAACTACAAAAATAAAAATGCTCAAAACGCTTTTTTTGGGCGTTTTGAGCGATAAAACGATTTGAATAAAAAACTCTGGCGATTTCTAATGCGATCTAACTCGCTTCTTGTAGCTGCTCAGCTGTCAGCATGAATACCATATCGTCACCAGCGCTCGTCGATAACCAAGTTAAACCATATTCGGCAAAAGCTTCTTCAGCGAATAGACGTTCATTCCCAATTTCCACCATCAAAATACCATTTGGTTTGAGGCGCGATGCAGCACCAGCTACGATTTTACGCACCAGATCCATGCCATCGTCGCCACCAGCCAAAGCAATTTGCGGCTCATGCAAATACTCTTTTGGCAGTTTACTCATGGAGCTGGAATTCACATACGGCGGGTTGGTGATGATCATGTCATAGAGCTTGTCCGGAACGTTGCTATACAAATCGGACTCAATCAGTGTGATGCGATCTTCTAATTCATAGGTTGCAACATTTTTTGCAGCGACTGCCAATGCGTCTTTAGAAATATCGACGGTATCCACATGCGCGTTTTCAAAAGCATCGGCCAACATGATAGGCAAGCAGCCAGAGCCTGTGCAAAGTTCCAGAATGTCGGTGACGTCTTCAGGATCTTGTACCCAAGGTGTGAAGCGTTCAGGGATTAATTCGGCGATAAAAGAGCGCGGTACGATGACGCGTTCATCGACGTAAAAATTATAGGTGCCTAGCCAGGCTTCATTCGTAATGTAAGACGCTGGAACTCGGTCCGTTGCGCGGCGTTCAATCACCGCGATTGCCGCATCGATTTCATGTGGTAACAGACGTGCATCCAAAAACGGGTCGATTTTATCGAGCGGTAATTTTAGAGTGTGCAGCAACAGATAGGCTGCTTCGTCTAAGGCATTGGCACTGCCATGACCGAAGAATAATTGGGCAGTATTGAAGCGAGTTACCGCATAGCGCAGCAGATCACGTAGCGTTTGAAAGGGAAGTGTATTGGCGTTCGTCATATTAATTTTTGTCTAGTAAAAGATTCTCTAACGCACGGCGGTAGATATTTTTAAGTGGATCGATATAGCGCACTTCGATATGTTCATCAATCTTATGGATACTGCCATTCGGTGGTCCAAACTCGACCACTTGTGGGCAAATCTTCGCGATAAAACGACCGTCTGAGGTGCCGCCCGTGGTTGATAATTCGGTGGTGACACCGGCTTCGTCTTTAATGGCTTTGGCCAAGGCATCACTTAAATTGCCTTTCGGCGTCAAGAAAGGATGACCGCCTATAGTCCATTTTAGGTCGTACTTGAGTTGATGCTTGTCGAGGATCTCGTGCACACGTTGTTGTAAGCCTTCCGCGGTGCTGGCAGTGGAAAAACGGAAATTGAAATCAATTACCACTTCGCCCGGAATGACATTAGAAGCGCCTGTGCCACCGTGAATATTCGACATTTGCCAAGAGGTCGGCAGATAGTATTCATTGCCTTGATCCCAGACTTCATTGACCAATTCTGTCATGGCGGGTGCCGCCAGATGAATAGGGTTTTCTGCCAAGTGAGGATAAGCAATATG
>CAUPNA010000117.1:0-14696 GCA_963512475.1 uncultured Undibacterium sp. | reverse complement strand
TATCGGGGACGACCCCAATTCTTAAGGTATAGGGGGAGAGTCATGAATTGGTTAATTCTCGTTGTTGCTGGACTGTTTGAGGTTGTCTGGGCCATAGGCCTAAAGTACACGGAAGGCTTCACCCGATTGTGGCCTAGTGTGATAACCGCGACTGCGATGCTGATTAGTGTAGCGTTGCTCGGTATTGCGATGAAGGGCTTACCCGTTGGAACAGCGTACGCTGTTTGGGTCGGTGTCGGTGCAGTCGGTACTGCATTGCTCGGTATCGTTTTATTTGCTGAACCTGCGAATGCGGGACGTCTTATCAGTCTATTACTCATTGTCGCAGGCATTATCGGACTTAAATTAAGTACGCCGCATTAGGGAGTCTGATTCGCTGATTCTGTCGTGACCTATTATGAAAGCAACGTCGTGCAATTACTCGGAATTCATCATGTCGCCATTATTTGTTCAGACTATGCGGTGTCTCGTCGATTCTATGTCGAGCAATTAGGCTTAAATGTGCTGGCAGAGCATTTTCGTGCTGAGCGACAGTCGATGAAATGTGATTTGGCATTACCTGATGGAAGTCAGATTGAATTGTTTTCATTTCCTAGTGCTCCGCCGAGGCCATCTTATCCAGAAGCCCGTGGTTTGCGTCATCTGGCTTTTGCAGTGACGGATGTCGTTGCATGGAAAACTAAACTAGAAGCCCAAGGGATCCCTGTTGAAGCAATTCGTATTGATGAATATACCGGACAAAAATTTACCTTTTTCGCCGATCCTGATGGCTTACCCTTGGAATTGGTTGAAGTGAAATCGTAGCAACTAATTAGACCGAACCACCCTAATATTTGGTACGACGTTCAAGCTGCTCATTTATTTCTTACCGCTTCCGTTTTTGCTGTTCCGCAGTTTTCCTACGATACCCGTCGGGAAAAAGTAGACGGACAAGATAAACAGTACACCCAGCCAAAGCATCCATCGGTCAGGATGAAAAATTTGCGCCAGCGCGGGATAATCGACTAAGGCTTCAGAACCTTGTGCCATGATATTTTTGAGATAGTTCTGCGCGATAATAAAGAGTGCTGCGCCTATCACCGCACCATACAAGGTACCCATACCGCCGATTACCACGATCAATAAGATATCTGTCATCACTTCAAATCCCAGCATGGTTTTTGGCCCCACATAGCGTAGCCATAAAGCCATTAAGGCGCCGGCCAGAGCAGCCACCAAAGCAGCGAGGCAGTTGGCTAATACACGGTATAAGACAGTGCGATAGCCAAGTGCTTCGGCGCGAAATTCATTTTCACGTATCGCTTGTAAGACGCGACCGAAGGGAGAATTGACGACACGCAGCAGGAATAAGAACAAAAGTAAGCAGGCAAAAAATACGATGTAATAAGTGATGACTTTACCGTCGACAGTGCGACCAAAAATATCATTTTCAAATAGTTGAAACCCGGGCGTTAATAGCTCGGGTACACGGAAAGTTTTACCATCTTCGCCGCCAGTAAAATCAGACAACTGCGAGGCCAATACTGCGAACGAAGACGCAACTGCCAGCGTTATCATGGAGTAGAAAATCGCTCTGACACGTAGTGCAAACAAACCGATCAGGAAAGCGAGTAGCAGAGTTAACACCAAAGCCAAGATAACGCCCACAAAAATCCAGCCCCAACTAGGATTCTGGCTCGCCAAGGCCAAACCTACGCCATACGCACCGATGCCAAAGAACATGGTGTGTGCGAAGGAAACAATGCCGGTGTAGCCTAGCAATAAGTCGTAAGATGCGACTAATATGATATAGACACAGATGGTCGCTGCGGTATTTAATGGACGAGCGCCACTCGTGATGAACGGTGCCGTGAGCAGTCCCAAGAAAATCAAAATTAATAGGCCAGATAAGACGCGGCTGCGCGGCTGGTCATCGGAGAGTAATTGGCGAAACAGGGCGGTGGTCATAGGTATTGTCTTGGTTGTTTATCTTGAGCGTTGTCGGAAAAAATAGATGGTCTAAGCACCGCGTCGACCGACGGAATACAGTCCAGCGGGTCGCCATAGCAAGATGGCCATCATCAACACAATATTCGAAATCAAGGCAAATTTAGGTAACAAAAAGCCAGCATAATTACTGACCAGCGCCATCAGCAAGGCACCGATAAAACAACCGCCGACAGAGCCAAGTCCGCCGATAATAACCACGATAAATACCATCACCATGATTTCGCTCCCCATCGTGGTCGTCAAGGTTTCTTTGTATAAGCCCCACATCACACCACCCAATCCAGCCAGTGCTGATCCTGCTGCAAATACAGCGACGAAAAGACGACGTATGCGGTAACCCAGTGCTTCCACCATTTCACCGTTTTCTACACCAGCACGTATCAATAAGCCGAGCTTGCTGCGATTGAGAATAAGAAACATGGCAGCGAAAACGCTTAGGCCAACGACGACGGCGATGAGACGATATTTTTCGATGGCCGCATCGCCGATAAAGATCGCACCCCGCAAACTTTCAGGCAGGGGCAGGGGGATTTGTTCCGCGCCCCAGATTACGCCCAGCAATTGCTCCGCAACGATCATGCCGCCCATGGTGATCAGGATTTGTTTGAGATGCTGCCCATACACAGGCATGATGATTAGCCGTTCAAACGCCCAACCAATGATGGCAGTAACCAGCATAGCAACGAACATGGCTAAACCAAGTACGGCCAGATTCGTACCTAAGGAGTCAATTTCCAACCAGCCTTTGAGTGGGATCAGTACCATGGTTGCAGCGTAGGCTCCCACTGCGACGAACGCACCATGACCAAAATTAAGCACATCCATCAAACCAAAGACTAGCGTCAAACCACTCGCCATAATAAAGATCATCATTCCCATCGCGAGCCCTGCGATGGTTAAGGTTAGCCAGGTCGGAAAGCTGCCAACCAAGGGCAGCATGATCAGTGCCAGAACCGGTACCAATAATAGAGGCGCTAGATCTCTTGGTGTTTTGGGTAATTCTGTCGAGTTACTCATATTGTTCCTGTTATTTCTTATCAACTTTATGGCTTACGTTCGCGGATTGCTTCGTTAAATTTCTAGCGCTGGTTTGTTTGTTTCTACAGGCCGTGCAGGCATCGGTTTTCCTGCTTCTGCGCTGCCAATTGTGCGAGGCAGAAAATGGAAAAAGGAGTTGCGGCTGTCTGAGCGTAGCGAGTTTCCGCAACTCCCCATTTTTTGCCTCGCATAATTGGGAACCCGAAGGGCAGCGTAGAGCATCGCCTTTTTTGGGTTACCTTTTTTGGCGAAGCAAAAAAGGTAACTAGCTGTCGGGCTGCCCCCGACCAGCACACGCCTCGCTTGGCGAAAGGAATCTTTGGCTAGATAACACATTGCGAGTTTCACTGATGACTCGCCAAAGACAAACCCAATAACCTCTGCTGCAATTCCTCATTCTCTGCCAACTCACGCATGCTACCTGCATGAACAATACGCCCGTCATCCATCACTGAGACGGTATCACCCAGATTGCGCACAAAACTGAAATTTTGTTCGACTAGTAAGATCGTGGTGTTGTTCGCCTTGAGTTCTTGAAAGGCGGCGATCAGGCTTTGGATGATCGCGGGTGCCAATCCCTTGGTTGGCTCATCGACTAGTAACAACTTGCGAGGCTCTATGATGGCGCGAGCGATCGCAACCATTTGCTTTTGCCCACCTGAGAGATTGCCCGCTGGATAGTTCCAAAACTTTTTCAGAGCTGGAAAGAAACCGAAAATCCATTCCAGTCTTGCAGTGTCCATAGGTCCATTACGTGCCGCTAAATGGAGGTTTTCTTTTACCGTCAAATCAGAAAAAATCGCCATACTTTCCGGCACGTAAGCGATGCCGGCCTGCGCGATGTCTGGTGTGGTTTTGCTGGTAATGTCTTCGCCATCGAAAACGATCTTGCCGCTGCTGGCATGCCACAAACCCATGATGGTTCTTAGCGTGGTAGTTTTGCCAGCACCATTGCGACCTAGCAGGACAGATAGTTGGCCGCGAGGCACAATCAAATCCACGCCTTGCAAGATATGGTATTCGGCAATGTGGGTATGTACGCCCTCTAATGTGAGTAGCGCTGGAGATGAATTATTCATGGGCGACTCCAGTGCCTAAATAGGCTTCTTGCACGATGGCTGATGCCATGACTTCAACCGGGTCGCCGTCCGCTACCAGCGTGCCATTATGTAAGACGATGATGCGATCAGCTAAGCTGCGTACTACATCCATTTTATGTTCAACCAAGAGGATAGTTTTTTTGTTGTCGTTTTTCACTTCTTGTATCAAGTTGAGCACCACCGGCACTTCATCGACACTCATGCCCGCTGTCGGCTCGTCAAACATCATCACGTCGGGTTCTAATGCCAGCAGTAATGCGACCTCTAATTTGCGCTTATCACCATGCGATAAGTTGATGACCTTGTCTTGGCGACGATCGGCTAAGGCCACTCGTTGCAGATAATGTTCGGCGCGCTCGATTAGCTCTTTATGGCCAGACCACAAGGAAAAAATATTCAAGCCTATGCCAGCGCGACTTTGCACCGCCAATCGCACATTTTCCATTACTGATAAATGCGGAAATAAATTTGTGAGCTGAAATGCCCGCCCTATGCCGGCTCGGGTGCGTTTGGCCGCACCCAGCGCGGTGATATCTTTGCCAGCTAAATGCACACTACCTGAGCTGGCGCTTAATTGACCAGAGATTAAATTGAAGTAGGTGGTTTTTCCCGCACCATTGGGACCGACTATGACGGTTAAAGTCCCAGGATAGAAATCGGCACTGACTTGATTCACCGCGACATGACCGCCAAAGCGGATGCTCAGGTCGCGCGTGCTCAAGGAGGGCGTCAATAAGGAGGTTGCACTAGCATTTTGCATGAAATTCTTATCGCTTATTTTTGACAGGAACGGGGATTTCGCTTGCGGGGATTTCGCGTACCAGCTCTAATAAATCCCATTCATTCTTTTGGTCTTTTTTGATCTTGAAGTGATACATGGATTGCAGCGCCTGATGATCTTCTTTGCGGAAACTCATCTTGCCTTTAGGCGTCTCGAATTCCATCCCCTCCATAGTGGTTATCAGTTTTTCGGTGTTGGTTGATTGGGCTTTGCTTAAAGCAGTATAGACCGCGCTCGCCGCAGCAAAACCACCGGCAGTGAAGAAATCGGGCGGTGTTTTAAAACGCTTGGTGTGCTCAGCGACTAACCAGTCATTCATTTTATTTTTCGGGAAGTCATAGTAGTAGTAAATTGTACCTTGCGTGCCGACGTAGGACTTCCATAATTTCATGACCGGCAAAATATTGCCACCGGGAGCGAGGTTAATGCCGAAACGTTCGGGCTTCAAGTCGGCCAATTTATTCATAGGGCTAGGACCGGCCCAAACGATTTGCAAAATACGTGGTTCGGGTTTATTTTTCAGCGCATCAAAAATCCTCTGGGCGGGTGCCGTGAAGTCTGTACTGTTTTGTGCTGCATACTCTTCGTGCACCACTTTGGCTTTGGAACCTGAAGTCGTTAAAGCTTCTTTTGCCGCTTTGACGGCATCGCGCCCAAAGGCATAGTCTTGCGCTAAAAAGGCGATACTGCCGCCAGATTTAATGGTACTCGCCGCTGCTAAAGCGTCTTGCATAGAATTGCGACTGGTGCGGAAAATATAGCGATTCCATTTGTCGCCCGTAATCGCATCCGCAACGGCTGGCTCGATAATCAAAATCTTTTTGTATTCCTCTGCGACTGGCAGCATCGCAAGTGCAGAGCCTGACGACGTGGTGCCGACTGCGATATCGACTTTGTCATCACCGTAGGCTTCCGCTAATAAGGTGCGTCCCATATCAGGCTTGCTTTGATCGTCTTTGATAATGACTTTGATCTTCTTACCATTGATCTCCATCTTGCCACCGGTCATATATTCCAGACCCATCATGAAACCGGTTTCCGTTTCTTTAGCATAGGCTTCTAAGGCGCCAGTTTTTCCTGCAATGAGCGCGATCTTGATGTCTTGGGCAAGCGCGGCACTGGTATTGAGGCAACTGCCTATAAATAGGCTCAGCAGCCCAAGGCTGATTGCGGTGCGTTTGTTTTTCTGTATTTCTGTCTGTGTAGATTTGGTTTGCATGGGGTCTCCTGCGATTGGGTTTATTCCACTTGGCTTAGGAATTTTTGTAGGGCTAGTTTTGCTTCCGGTTCGGTGAGCATAGGGGCATGGCCTATTCCTGGCACTTCCACATATTGCAAATGGGGCGCAACATTCAACATATAACTCGCTTGTTCCTGCTCTAGTAAATCAGAAATCGCACCACGTACTAATAGACAAGGACGTTTCCTCGTCAGGCGGCGAAATGCCCATTTGGCGATCCAAGAACTAGCTTTGAGTTTGCCGGTTTTTAGTGGTGTCGCGATCAGAGGATCATACTGCAATTCTAATTTTCCAAGTACATTCTGTGCGAAGGCGCGGTGCGCCCATTTGTCCCATTCTTGTTCGCTATTGTTCGGAAACGCCGATTGATTGATCTCACGGATGTAATCTCGGGCTTGCTCCCAATTAGCGCAATCGCTGCCTTCTCCCGCGTAAGAAGCGATACGATTCAAGCCTTTTTGTGATAGTACGGGACCGACATCATTCAAGATCGCGGCAGCGATTAGACTGGATTTACGCAATGCCAAAGTCATGGTGATTAGGCCACCCATAGAAGTGCCGATGAAAACGGCACGGCTAATACTCAGGGTTTGCGCCAGACTGATGATATCCGCAGCGTACATCATAGGATGATAGTGACTGGCTTTACGGGCATGTTGTGAGCGCCCTCGTCCTCGTACATCTACCGCGATGACGCGTCGGCCTTGTTGCGCTATCCAAGGAGCAAGTTCGTCAAAATCAGAGGAATTACGGGTTAAACCGTGTATGCAGATGACGGGTAATTTGGGCGTAGGCGTGAGTGCAGTATAGTCGCGTGCATACAGACGCAGACCGTCCTTACTCTGAAAATAGATTTCTTTAAAATCGCTCACGATGTTCCAGCCTTGGTGGAGTTTGTATTACGAGTTAGTAGTAGGAGTTATTGTCACGGGCCCGCTCACGCTCGGTCTACACGTTGTATATTTTCATTCGAAAAAAAGCGACCAGCCCAGTCTGAGCTGGTCGCCGAAATTTCTAAAACGCATTTTGACAATGAGGCAGCAGATGCATACCAGAACCACCCCTCATTTAGGTTTTAGAAAAGAGTTAACGATAGTGCTTAGAAGCGATAATCCAAAGTCAAAGTATATGTCCGTGGATTTCCGTAGAACGCAGTAGTGCTGCCTTCGCCCAAGGTTGGGAATAAATAGCCAGCGACTTTGTAGCGAGCATCGTTCAGATTCTTACCATGTAGACCTACACGCACCGCGTTATCGGAGCGTGTCCATACAAAACTCGCACCCCATAATTTGTAGCTGTCTTGATCGAGGATAGGGGTTGGTGTTTCGAACTGATACGTTTTTCCACGAAATGCCAGGCTGCTGCTTAAGGACAGTTTGCCAGAGTGACCCATCACAGGCATAGACCAATCATAGTTAGCGCGTAAGCTGGCAGTTTGCTTCGGTGTATTTTGGAATACACGTAATGACGTGACATCGAGATTGCCTGCGCCAATATACTTCGTGTATCTCGCATCGATGTAGCTGAGCATACCTGACAAGCTGAATGCATCCGTTACACGCGCCGTCGCTTCGATTTCTATGCCATCAATTTTTGCTTTGCCTGCATTGGTAGTCACACCAGCGAAACTATCATCTTTACCGTCGCCGTTGGTATCAATCGCCACTGAACCTGGAATTTGCACATCTTGATAGTCACTGTGGAACACGGCAATATTTGTGAATACGCTATTGTTGGCGAATGCGGATTTGAGTCCAAGTTCAAACGTACTGATTTTTTCAGGCAAGAAACCTTGCTTGGCTTTGGCTAAACTGAGTTTTGATCCGACCAAATTCATACGTGGATCAAAGCCGCCACCTTTAAAGCCCTCCGTCCAGGACGCATACACATTTTGATCTGCACTTGCTTTCCAGCTGGCGGAAATACGCGGCGTGAATTTTTTGTCTTCGCGGTTCAGATCAGATTTGCTTAAATTCGTATCGGTTCTGAACAAGACAGCGGCCGGATTACCCATACCTGGCGAGCCCGCGGTGCCCAAATAGATTTGGCGCAGGATACTGGCTTCGCGCTTGTCGACTGTGTAGCGACCGCCAACCGATACGCTAAATTCTTTACTCAGATCAAAACTGGCGTCGGCAAATGCGGCCCACGCTTTGGTATCAATGTCACCCTCAGTGAAAGTAGACGTGCCGAGCAAACGTACATCAAATTTATTGTAGGCATTGGCATCAATGTAATACACACCAGCCACACCTTGTACCGATTTGCCGGTGTAGGTCAATTGAAATTCTTGGCTGAACTGTTTGTTTTTGTAGATTGCAGGTACGTCAAAATCGACCGTGCTTAAAGAATCGAAATCGATAGGGGCAAAGGATTTGTCATGACGTGATGCGGTGACGGATTTGAACATCAAGTCCGGTTCGATTTGGTATTCGACTAAAGCGGAGACACCCGATTGCGTTACTTGCTGTTTGTGACCGAGCACGGTGTTTAGGTTGGCGCGGGTGTCGTAAACGTTGCTGAGTATAGGTGCGCCTGTGATTTTGCCGACGGTCAAGCGATGACCGTGCTTTGCATTGGAATCATCTTGGCTTGTGTCGGCTGAGATGCGAATGAACAGCGCGCTATTCGGCATGAATTCTGCGCTTAAACGTGCCGCAGAAATGTCTTTGTTGTAGTTGTCTTCACCCGTAGTGAAATCTTTACCAAAACCATTGCGTTTGAATTTAGCCAAAGTGCCGCCAACACGCACGGTGTCAGAGATGGCCGTGCTGGCGGTGAATACACCATCCATTTGTCCATAGCTACCGACCGATGCTTTGAGTCGCATGTCTGTATTTGGACCCATCTTACGAGTCACATATTTGACTGCACCGCCGATGGTATTGCGACCATACAAAGTACCTTGTGGACCGCGCAATACTTCAATGCGCTCTACATCGTAAATGTCAGCGACGGCACCTTGTGGACGCGCTAGATAGATATCGTCGAGATAGATACCCACGCCAGATTCAAAGCCTGCTAAAGGATCCTGCTGACCCACGCCACGAATGAACGAGGTCAAGGTGGAATTCGTACCGCGCGATGCACTCAGCGTGGTGTTGGGTAAGGTCAATGCTAAACCTGTGATATCGGCGATACCATTTTTGGCAATTTGGTCAGCGCTATAGGCGGTCACTGAGACAGGGACGTCTTGCAAAGTTTCTTCGCGACGGCGGGCACTGACGACTACTTTAGCCATTTGCGTATCATCGCTGGCTTTTGCTGTCGTGTCGTTAGATTGTGCTTGTGCGTAGCCTAAGCCACTGCCGTAAATTGCAAAAATGGCGGCCGCCGAGCGGCTAAGTAGGACGAGCTTGCGTTGTGATTTTTTTGATGCAGTCATGATGGTCTCCAGGGTTGTCGATATTTTTTATTCGATCAAACCGAAGCTTGCAAAGCAGTTGCAATGGGCGGCTTATCGAAGTGGTCTTGCGGTAATCTTGTAAAGTGCTTTTTGTTTCCGGTGGTATGTATAAGTATCAGCAACAGCACGGATTGCAGTGTGTCTGAATTCAAAGCGCTTAGAAAGTCGAGGAACTGCCCACTCACTGTGCATAAATGCACATACATGGTTTTTTGGTATTGGTTTGTCGATTTTCTGGGCTAAATCACGAATTTCATAAAGGTTTTCCCAAAAATCGCGCCAAAATTGTGCAATGCAACCCAAATGATGCACGTGGTAAGTGCGCAACAAACTGATCAATGCGCTAATTCGGCGCATTTTTATCTTGATGAAAAAGTAATTTTGAGTAAAAACTGAGCAATTGCTAAACTTATGTGCTTTGATGCACAATGAAGCTGTTTCGCTGAAGAAGATGGCTACTCATTAAGGCCATCAAGACGGTGCAGATTTGATCAACCTGGAGTGCTATGACTACCCTGCCTGAATGGACGGACTTACGTTATTTTTTAGAATTGGCACGGTCCGGCACTTTGTCTGGGACCTCGCGTCGCCTTTCGGTTGAGCATACAACCGTCGCGCGCAGGATTGATCGCTTAGAAGAGCAACTGGGCGCGACTTTGTTTGATCGTAGTCGTGAAGGCTATCAGCTGACGGAAATGGGGCAAGCTTTATTGCCGCATGCCGAGGCGATGGAAAGTGCAGTGACTGCGGCGCAGGATGAATTGACAGGGGCGCAGATTTCGGTGCGCGGCATCGTGCGCTTAGGCGTGCCGGAAATTTTTGGCTCGCGCATCGTAGCGCCAGCCTTAGTTGAATTATTGCAAGCACATCAGGATCTCAGTGTTGATCTGCTGTTGTTACCGCGTTTTGCCAACCTCGCCAATCGTGAAGCTGATCTTGGCGTCATGCTCGATCCACCGAGCACCGGGCGGTATATGGTGACTCGCCTCGCTAGTTTTCGCATGTATATTTATGGCGCGCCTTCGTATTTAGCCAAGCATCCTCCGATCAAAGAACATGCCGATTTGATCAAACATGATTTCGTCGATTATGTGCAAGATCGACTCGCGAGTAGCGGTTTGAACTATATGGGAGAACTGGGTTTTACACCGCATCGGCGCATGTGTTGTACTAGTCTCGCAGCACAATGCGAAGCGGCTGCTTTAGGCTTAGGTTTGATTTTGGCGCCACCTTATGCGGTGCCTGACGATGGTCGCCTAGTACGTGTCTTAGAAAGCAAATTTTATGCAGAACGTTCCTTTTGTTTAGTCGCACCCACCGATTTGTATCGTTTGCAGAGGGTGCGGGTGGTGTGGAATCTATTGCGCGATGTAGCTGAGAAGAATCCTGCCTTGTTTATCATTCCTTAAAAACATAAACAACTTAAAGTCTGAATGAGTGAAGCAACTAGATTCAAATTATCATCGCGTCTGCAAATTAGTAAAACATATTGCAATTTGTGTGTAAAATTTAGCCTACCCTTCTTTTAAAAGCAGCAAATGAAACAAGTACATTTCTCACTCCCAAAGCAGTTAGGGGGCATCAGCCTATTGATGACAGCTGTGCTCATGATGGGGATAGCGTTCATAGGAATGAGCGTTCTCTATTATCTGCGTTTTCCCCAATGGCCGATGCAAGCAAGCTTTAGTCGCTGGAGTCAATCACTAGGTATTATTGGAAAAGAAGTCGAGAAGAGTGCAGGGCTCGTATCGAATGCCGACAGTGCTGTAGCGTTTGGAGACGGATTACGTAAATGCAAAATTAATGGCAAAGTCGTGTATTCCAATGTCGATTGCCTCGACAGTAATGCCACGACTCGTGCTGTTCAATTGCAAGATAACCGAGGTTTTTCGTCTCCGCCCAGTCCACCAAAAGACTCGGCGTTAGCGGTGAATTCGGGACCGACCATGCAAGAAAAGATGATAAATAGGGCGATCGATAAAACGACTAAATAAGACGACTAAATAAAACGACTAAATAAGACGACTAAATAAAACGACTAAATAAGACGACTAAATAAGACGACTAAATAAGACGACTAAATAAGACGACTAAATAAGACGACTAAATAAGACGACTAAATAAGACGACTAAATAAGACGACTAAATAAGCTGCTTTCAAAGTTGACTTAGATTTTCCAAGATCAATTCGGAACAGCAGTCGTAGCTGCTTTTAGCACTTTTCATACAACATAGAGTAGCGTCTTCCTTCTACAATGTACTTTCATTAATTCACATCAAATTGTATTTCTCATGGCACTATTTTCGTCGTCTGCGTTAGGTGCCCGATTCTTGACGGGGATGATTTGGTGTCGTTGTCATCCTATACGAGCCTCCCTTGCATTGGCACTCTGTCTGGTGCTTTTGTTCGATCAACTATTCCCACCGCCAATTCCAGTGGATGCGCCAGGTCTTGTGGTTGTGGCGCGCGATGGTACGCCTTTGCGCGGTTGGCCGGATGCCGACGGCATGTGGCGTTTTCCGGTAACCCCAGACCAAGTTTCACCGAAATATCTGGATGCTCTGTTGACCTATGAAGATCGTTGGTTCTACTGGCATCCGGGTGTAAATCCATTAGCCTTAGGACGCGCCGCATGGCAATGGTTGCGACATGGTGAAATTATCTCAGGTGGATCGACTTTAACGATGCAGGCGGCGCGCGCGATAGAGCCAGTACCGCATAATTTATCGGGAAAATTACGACAAATCCTGCGTGCTATGCAACTAGAACTACGGCTTTCTAAGAGCGAGATTCTAACCTTGTATCTGAATCATGCACCAATGGGCGGTATCGTCGAAGGTGTCGAGATGGCGAGTCGTAGTTATCTGGGCAAAAGCGCAAACCAATTGTCGTCGGCTGAAGCGGCTTTGCTGGTGGTGCTACCGCAAGCACCTTCACGTTTACGCCCTGACCGACATCCTGAATTAGCGCAAAAATTTCGCGATAAAGTCTTGCGACGCATGGCGCACTTGAAGCATTGGAGTGTCGCGGAAGTTGAAGATGCTTTGATAGAGCGAGTGGGTGCTAATCCGCCACGCGCCGCATGGTTGGCGCCTCTTGCTTCCGAGCGTCTGCATCAGGCTGCTCGGCGCGATCGTGGATCTGCAAGTGCATTGGGCAAGACCTCAATTGAAGCGACTGTCGTTCGTTCTACTTTGGATCGCGAAGTTCAAACCATGCTGGAACGCATGCTGTCCGATAAAGTCGGCCAATTGCCGCGTTTCGTTTCTATGGCGGCTTTGGTGATGGATAGTAAAACGATGGAAGTGTTGGGTTACGCAGGCTCGGCGGATTTCTCCGATGCTCGGCGTTTTAATCATGTGGACATGGTGCGCGGCATTCGCTCTCCCGGATCAACATTAAAACCCTTTCTGTATGCGATGGCATTGGACGATGGCATTATTCACTCCGAGAGTTTGCTGGCAGATACGCCTCAATCATTCAGTGGCTATGATCCCGGAAATTTCCAAGCGAATTTTTCTGGTCCTGTTAGTGTCTCTGAAGCTTTGCAGCGTTCTTTGAATGTGCCCGCGGTCGATATCCTAGACAGAATCGGTGCGACCCGTTTTACCGCGCGTCTATCGAGCGCGGGTTTGCGTCTGCGTTTACCTAAAGATGCGGAGCCCAATCTGAGTGTGATTTTGGGTGGTGCGGGAACTAGTTTAGAAGAATTAGTTGGAGCCTATCGTTCGTTGGCGATGGGCGGTATGGCAGGGACGCCAAGGATCACGCCTGACGCACCAGTGCGAGAAGCGCGCATGATGAGTGCAGGTGCGGCCTTTATTATTCGCAGTATTTTAGAAAGTGGCGGACATCCCGATCAACCCTTTGTCGAAGCTGATAATAGCGGCGTGCGCCTAGCTTGGAAAACGGGGACCAGTTATGGTTTTCGTGATGCCTGGGCGGTAGGCGTCAGCGGTCGATATACCTTGGGCGTGTGGATAGGTCGGCCAGATGGTACGCCGAATCCTGGTTTTTTTGGGGCTAATGTTGCTGCGCCTTTACTACACCAAATCGCATCGGCTTTGCCGCGTAGTGAGCCTTTGAGTCAGGTACGACCCAAAGATGTCACAGTGGCTCAAATTTGTTGGCCTCTGGGCGTTGCCGCTAACAGTACTGCCGCCGAACATTGTCATCAGAAGCGCAGTGCATGGGTGCTGCGCGACACCATTCCCCCAACATTACCTGATCGTTTGCGCGCGCGCAGTTTGGTGGAAACAATATGGACCGATCCGATAAGTCGTTTACGCACGACGCCGGCCTGCCATCCACAAGCAATTCAACGCGAAGTAGCGCGCTGGCCAGCGTTATTAGAAGCGTGGTTAACGCCGCAACAAAAGTTGGAGTTAGGCTTGGTTCCATGGTCGCCTGATTGCCCCCAAATTAATAGCGTTGGCAGTATTCGTTTGATGGGCTTAAATCAGGGCAGCCGCTTGCGAACTGTGCCAGGTAAGAGCAACATCCAAGTGAGCTTGGATGCATTGGGTGGTAGCGGTCAACACTATTGGTTATTGTACTGCAGGCAAGTCGCGCAAGGACAGAAAAAACGCCAAACCTTTATCGTTAACACTGCTGGCGCGCACAGCATCACCGTCATTGACGCAGCAGGTCATGTGGCGAGTGTGAGTTTTAATGTCGATAAAAAGTAAGGATGGAAACGCTTCTCCTGCTTATCTCCAGGTTCATGCCACCAGTTTTTCATCATTGATTCTGTGAACTAGTGCTGGCGTGCGCGTTGGGATATTGATTTTTTTACTTAAGATTTCTAAGTAATGGGTTTGAGTCTTCAGAGAAAAACCAGAAGAGTAAGGATTCATAAAGCCATGTTTGCAAGCGACGGCAATCTCAGCTTGATGCCCACGTTGCTGCAAATTTTTTACGACTTGGTCGACTTGAAATGCCGTTTCGTTCTGCGCGAAAATAAAATGCGTAGGGCAATGACTTTGCAAGTCTACGTAGTTGCGAATTCGTGACCCATAAAACAGGCTTGCTGTGCGCATTTGTGATGCATGTACCGCACTCTCCATCCACCAAGCACTCGCGCCCACACTGAAGCCAATGACATGCTGCAATTGGGATTGCTCTTCAACGATAGCGCGGAT
>CAUPNA010000116.1:0-14769 GCA_963512475.1 uncultured Undibacterium sp. | reverse complement strand
TCCTCAGTAGTCCGTATGATTTCTCAAATACGTGATGAGCTTGCCGTGCTCTCGTTTAATCTAAATCAAGAGCCCGAGGCCAGAACTAAGTTTTTGGTGCTCGCCAAACAAACAATGATTGCTACTTACTTAGATGCCGATGTGGCTTTGGGCTGTATCTTGTTGCATCAAAATGGTGGGTACGCGATCAGGCATTGCGTTGATGTCGCAATCGTATCAATCCTTGTCGCAAAAGCGCTAAAGAAGAGCGACGAGGAAATCATATTTTTGGTCGCCGCTTGTTTGAGTATGAACATCAGTATGCTAAGTCAGCAAGAACATTTACAAGGGAAAAGTGGAGAACTAACGCCTGATGAGCAGGATATGATTTTTCATCATCCTGAGCAAAGCGTACAAATGCTACAGGCTGCCGGTATAAATGATGAAACTTGGCTGTCTTGGGTTCTACACCATCACGAAAATGAGGATGGTAGTGGTTACCCCGGTAAAAAGGGGAGTGCCGATATTCCGAAAAACGCGAAGATTATTTCGATAGCGGATCGATATTGCGCTCGAATTTGCTCACGGAGCTATCGTAAATCTTTGCTGCCAAGTGCTGCATTGCGCGATATCCTGATTGGGGGGAAATCCACAGTAGATTTGATGTTAGTTGCCTTGTTCGTTCGCGAACTAGGGACTTATCCTATTGGTACTTTTGTCAAACTAGAAAATGGCGAGTTGGGTGTCGTGACCAGCAAAGGTGCAAGTGCCACCACACCTTATGTGCACGCCCTTACTAGCCCTTGGGGTGCACCACTTCCTGCGGCAATTAAGCGCGATACGCAAAAGACCTTGCATGGTATCCGTGAAGTGCTGCATAGAGACCAGGTTCCAGTGAAATTTAGTATGCGCCATTTGTGGGGTGAAATCGCAATAGAGTAAATGTCCCAATGATCGCTTCAGATAGATTTTTTGCGAACTTTGGCCGTAATTCATTGTTTCCACAGATAGAGTAAATTATGCAAGAAAATTTTGAGTTGAATGAGCAAACTATGAACGATTCATTAGAACTTGGGCAAAGTCGCCAATTTGATTTGGTCTATGTGTATGCTGCGAATGCTGAATATGGTGCAGATCTCGCTCAACTATTGGGGTTATTCAATTATGAAGTGCTTCATTTCAGTGATCTGGAAGAATTTCGTTCCGCAATTCTGGTCAGAGCACCGGCGGCGGTTGTATTAGATATCGATTCCGAAGAGGGACAGCGCGCCAAGGTCGCGATGGCGGTTCGTGTCATCACGACTTTTCCGGCGATCTATATTTCCGCGCGAGATAATTTTGACGATAGGTTGGTCGCAGTACGAGAGGGTGCAGAAGGCTACTTTATTAAGCCAGTTGATGCTCAAGCATTAAGCGTGCGTATTGATGAAAAAATTGCCAAGAATACTGTACGCTCATATCGCGTGTTGGTCGTTGATGATGATGAGTTTTTTTTGAGCTTCTTTGATGCTGTATTGAGTAGCGCTGGTATGCACGTGATGTCCTTGGCCGACCCGACACAAATTTTGATGGCGATTAAGCAGTTTAAGCCTGAGTTGATTTTGACCGATCTGCATATGCCCCAGTGCAGTGGTATCGAGATGGCGAAATTAATACGTCAGAATAATCATTATCTTGATATTCCCATTGTTTTTCTGTCGTCAGAAACGGAAACAGAGAAACAAATAGGTGCTTTGGAAACAGGCGCAGATGAGTTTCTGACAAAGCCAATCGATCCTGAAAAATTAATCTCATCGATTGCGGCACGCGCTGAGCGTTACCGTAATTTGCGAAAGAAAATCTAAACTAATTACACTGCGGTTTTTGCCATTGACTCAAACTCTTGTTGTTTGTATTCGGTCTCTTCGTAGGTCTATTTCACCGCACAGAGAAATAAACCTAGGTTCAGACATAATTCTAATGCCAGCAGTTAAAGAAATTTTAAGGATAAAAGACATCTACCTTGTAATCGGAGGCTTTCAGATCTTTCAGTTGGAAAAATATTTTGTGGTTCGACTCGCTATTTGCTGGCATACCTTTGTTCAGCAATTCTTTGTTTTCTAAGTATTGTGCTGGCGCGAATGCCTTTTGCAAAAGGTCTTTGCCGCGTCGGTCTTTGAGCGTTAGATCGAAATGAGGCCAAGCTTGTAGGGTGCTGCTCTTATTCTGGATTTGAACTGAAAGCGTGTTCATGCTGAGTTCTTCATTCACGATTACCAATTCACTACCGGTAATTTCCAGCATACTCTTTTGCGCTGGTAACTTAATTTGGCATGACAAGGTTTTGCAGATACTTAGTAGCTGTGGTTTCAGTTGCGGTGCCATCGCCGCGATGTCTGAACGAAGAAAGTAGACCGTTTGCGCTACGCCAACCAGCACAAATAAAAAGACGCCGAAACCTAAGCCAAATTGCTTCCATTTGCCATAGCGCTGTGCTCGTTCTGCTTGTAGTACAAAAGCAGGCGTAACTTCGGGTGCATCTACATTTTCATTACTATTCGAATTGACTTCCAAGTCTGTCAGGCTATCTGTCTTGCTGCTGGAAACCCTCAAGTCGTTCAGCGTTTGGTGTTTTGCATTTGATTTCAGTGAAGCTTGATGAATGGGGGCGAAATCGCCAATATCATCGAGTATCGGCTTCAATTCCTTTAATGAGTCGATAAATCCGTCTTGCACTGACTGTGGTTCATGATTTGACCAGTCGTCAGTCGCTTCGTCGAGCACGGCGGCGCGTGTTTCCAACTCTAGTTGGTGGATATATGCAATTTCGTCGACCGATTCCCGTTCTTCTTTACTGAGCTCAAAATCTAGACTAGCCGTGAGTGCACCAGGTTTTTTTGCAGGTTTCTTGGCTTCTGATGCTACTTGAGTTTTGCCAGAGTCATTTTCTTTTTGCTTGGTTTTTTCTGGTAAATCTGCGCGCGAATCGGCTTCTGCATTCAACTGATTGGTATTAGCATTGGCTGCAGTGCTGCTAGTTCCCGCATCTGTCCCGGCAGAAGCATTGCTTTCGCTTTTTGCCATCACCTGCTTCAGGCTTGCCGAATTGCCAGCATCCAAGTCACCTTCTTCAAGGTCGAACTCCATGCTTAACGCCGATGAAGTCGAGACTGATTCTGCCGATAAATTTTCGCTTATGCTTGAATTTGCTATTGATTCAATGGCTTGCATCTGATCTGTTTCAACAGATGCTGAAAAATTGGACATTTCCGCTACATTAGCTACTCCGGCTACATCTAAGGGTTCAGCACCTGACTGTTGCTCAGGTTGTATTTTATCGTTGAGGTTCTCTTGGACTACTTCGGCGTTCATTATCTCTAATAGTGACGCTTGCGATCTGTCGCTGCTCATGGTCGATATCGGCGTATCGATCCCCTGAGTTTCTATGCTTGATTCAACTGTCTCGTTAGCTAGCGGGGCGTCTACTTGTGTTAAAGAGGTAGCGACGGTTCTATTTAAATCTGCTTTTACGTCGGCGTCGCTTACCGCTTTTTGTAAGGGAGTTGAGTCAAGGGCTGGAGGAGGGGTGACCTTAACAGCTGGATCAACTGTTTCAGCGTCAAATCTTAGCTCTGCATCTGATATATCTTGACGCACATCCTCTGTGGCTGAGTTGCGCGCGGTGTCAAGTTGTGACGCAGAGTTCTCGGAAGGCTGATCTTGACTGGGAGGGCTCTTCGGTGTCGAACCTGGCGCCAACAAATGTTCAATACCGTTAAAGGTTTGTTTGCATGAACCGCAACGTACCATGCCAGCGTGCAGTTTTAACTGATCGTTGGCTACTCGAAAACTGGTGTAGCAATGAGGACATTGGGTTGCGAGTGCCATGATATTTCTTAATTAACGGAAGTCAAAACTGAAGTAGGCATTATTGAGTATCAATTGAAGATCAAGCAAGGCGACCATGTAAGGCTACCCAGCCTTCACGTTCTTGCCACACAGTTAATTGAATAAATGGTGCGTAAGCCTCTGCAACTTCTTCCGCTTGGCGCGCCAGCACACCAGACAAAATCAGTGCGCCACCAGGCGCAACGCGACCAGATAGCATTGGTGCCATCAGCTTTAGAGGACTCGATAAAATATTCGCAACGACAACATCGAACTGATGTGAGGCCGGATAATTTTCACCAAATTCTTCAGGCAGAGAAAACTCAATGTCGCATTGATTGCGTTCCGCATTGAAATTTGCTGATTCAATCGCTTGTGGATCAATATCGACGCCGATTACTTTGTCGGCGTGTAATTTCTTCGCTACCATCGCCAGAATACCTGAGCCGCAACCGTAATCGAGTACAGATAGATTTTGTGGCGCGTGCGCTTCCAACCATTCCATGCATAAACGAGTAGTGGGGTGACTACCTGTGCCAAACGCGAGCCCTGGGTCTAATTCTAATACCAAAGCACTTGGATCCGGGACTGCGTGCCAGCTTGGTACGACCCAGATATTTTTACCAATATGGATAGGTTCAAATTGGGATTGGGTTAAGCGTACCCAGTCTTGTTCTTCTACATTGCGTGTGGTGAAGGCGGGCACCTCGGCCAGCTTGATGGAGGCGGCAGCAGCGGCGAGCAAGGCGGCATGGTCAATATCGGTATCGGCTAAAGCAACCACGCGGCTACGTTCCCAGGCGCGTTCTGTAATTTCCATGCCGGGCTCGCCGAACAAAGGTTTTTCAGCATCGGTGCCTTCGTCAGCATCTTCGACTGAAACTGATAAGGCGCCTGCGTCCATTAAAGCATCGGATAGATTTTCTGCGTGATCGCGCGCTACTTCAATGATGATTTCTACCCAGGCCATAATATGCTCTCAAATTCAAAAAACAGCTTCGTCAACCATAAAGACAGTGACGACTTAAATCAAAAAACGCGATTGAATATAGTATCTCAATCGCGTTGTGGAAACTACTGAACCAACTATGCTCGACGAAGTTTATTTTGCTTTCTTCGATAAGACTGGCATGTCTGCTAATTTATGTTCGAGGTAGTGAATGTTCGTGCCACCTTCAATGAAACGAGCATCCACCATCAATTCACGGTGCAAAGGAATATTCGTTTGTATGCCTTCGACGACCATTTCAGATAAAGCGATTTGCATTCGACGGATCGCCTGTTCACGAGTTGCTCCGTAAGAAATCACCTTGCCTATCATTGAATCATAATTGGGCGGTACAAAGTAGCCAGCGTAGGCATGTGAGTCAACGCGTATTCCCGGACCGCCTGGTGTATGCCAAGTAATAATGCGGCCTGGTGACGGTGTGAACTTAAATGGATCTTCGGCATTGATACGGCATTCGATGGAGTGACCACGTAATTCGATATCCGATTGTTTAAAACGTAGCTTGTCGCCGAAAGCGATATGGATCTGCTCTTGGACGATATCGATACCCGTAATCATTTCTGTAACTGGGTGTTCAACTTGTACACGGGTATTCATTTCGATGAAATAAAACTCGCTATTTTCGTATAAGAATTCAAATGTACCGGCGCCACGATAGCCGATTTTTCGACAAGCTTCTGCGCAACGATTACCGATTTTTTCAATAATTTTACGTGGGATGCCAGGTGCTGGCGCTTCTTCAATCACTTTTTGGTGACGGCGTTGCATAGAGCAATCGCGTTCCCCCAACCAGACTGCATTTCCATGTTGGTCGGCCAAAATCTGGATCTCCACGTGACGTGGATTTTCCAAAAATTTTTCCATGTAGACCTCAGGATTTCCAAATGCTGCACCCGCTTCAGTCTTGGTCATGGTGACCGCATTCAATAATGCCGCTTCGGTGTGAACCACACGCATGCCGCGACCGCCACCGCCGCCAGCGGCTTTGATGATAACTGGATAACCTACTTTTCGTGCTGTTTGCACGATGACTTTGGGATCGTCTGGTAATGCGCCCTCTGAACCCGGAACACAAGGTACGCCAGCCGCGATCATCGCATGCTTAGCGGATACTTTATCGCCCATCAGACGAATCGATTCGGCACGTGGACCGATAAATACAAAACCCGATTGTTCTACGCGTTCTGCAAAGTCTGCATTTTCGGATAGGAAGCCATAGCCTGGGTGGATTGCTTGTGCGTCAGTCACTTCAGCCGCGCTAATGATAGCAGGCATGCTCAAATAGCTCAGATTGGAAGCCGCAGGGCCGATACAAACAGATTCGTCGGCTAACTTGACGTATTTGGCTTCGCGGTCAGCTTCAGAGTGCACGACCACGGTTTTAATACCCATCTCGCGGCAAGCGCGTTGGATACGGAGAGCAATTTCGCCTCGATTGGCGATCAGAATTTTTTCAAACATAATGTATTTTGCTTTGGCAGAGGTTGCAGCCCGGGAGCTTAAGGTCAGTCAATTTTGTTTTCGCTAGATATCCTAGCAAAGTAGCAGCTGGTGAAGCAAACAGCGTCATCAAGCTGCAGGCGACGGTGCTAATGCCAGCGCCATTGATTAACTTAACCAATGATAAACAAGGGTTGACCAAATTCAACAGGTTGGCCGTTTTCGACCAAAATTTGCTTAATGCTACCAGTGAAATCACTTTCGATTTCATTCAGCAATTTCATTGCTTCGATAATGCACAAGGTTTCGCCAGCACTGACGCTTTTACCAATATCGACAAACGCAGCGGATCCAGGTGAGGCGGCACGATAGAAAGTACCGACCATTGGGGATTTGACAATGTGACCTTCGACAGCAGGTGCTGCGGCAGGTGCAGCGCTAGCAGCAACGGGTGCGGCAACAGGCGCCGGCATAGCATGTTGCATTTGTGGTTGCATCATCATCATTTGGCCTTGTGGCACAGGTGATGATTTGACGATACGAACTTTACCTTCGCCTTCGGTGACTTCTAACTCAGAAATGTCGGATTCCGCAACGAGGTCGATGAGGGTCTTGAGTTTTCTTAAATCCATGTGAAATCTCCTGAAAAATGTGCCGTCTATGCTTACTTTTGGCAGCTTAAAAGCGGTTATTAGAATGAACGCAATGCATATTCAAAATCATTTTTATATGATTGATGTATGTTAATTGCGTGAAGATGCGAGAATTTAAAGGTTTTTTAGTGCAAAGTCAATTGCTAAGCGATATCCGTCTATGCCAAAGCCGCAGATGACGCCTTTTGCAATGCCGGAAAGATAAGAATGATGCCGGAATGCTTCTCTTTGATGAATGTTGGAAATGTGAACTTCTAAAAACGGGATCGCAACACCCGCCAGTGCATCCCTTAATGCAACACTGGTGTGGGTAAATCCGCCAGGATTGATCACGATGGCATCGATATTTTCAGCGCGTGCGGCGTGAATTCTATCGATTAATGCACCTTCATGATTACTTTGAAAGCAATGGAATTCACCATTAGCGAGTTCTACTTGTTGTCTTGCTGCATCTTCTACGTCGTTGAGTGTTTGACTGCCATAGATTTCTGGTTCACGTGTCCCTAGTAGGTTCAGGTTGGGACCGTTGATGAGCAAGATCTTGCGTGCCATAGAATTTATTATTTTGCCGAAGTTGCAGGCATTTTGCCGTTATTTACCTCTTATTGGCAAGGAAAAACACGTAATCTTTTTATTTTTTTATATTCAGGCGTTGAATGTCCGCACGCAATTCATTCATTTTTAAGCGGCCAGAATAAGTTTTAAGCACTTTCCCTTCCGCTGAAACTAAGGCTGTGAAAGGCAGGCCACCTGCTTTGTTTCCCATGGCTTGCGAGAGGTTGGTACCATCCATTCCGGCTGCGAAAACGGGGTAGCTAATTTGGTATTTTTGTGTAAATTCTGCAATATTTGTTGGCGTATCTATACCCAATCCGAGTAACTGTACGTTCTTGCTCGCTAGATCTTTTTGTAATTGTACTAATTCTGGCATTTCTTCTACGCACGGTTTGCACCAGGTTGCCCAGAAATTAACGACGAGAAATTTGCCTTGCCATTGTTTAATGGCTTGTGGTTTGGCTTGTGCATCATTTAAAGTTAGTGCAAACAATTTCTGTGTGGCATTGTCTGCTGCGGGTGCAGGTTCGAATTTCTTTGCACCTAATGTTGCACCAAGGGCTGTAAATATTAAACCAATAACTATGGCAGAAATCGTAAATCGTTTATTCATCATGGCTCTCAGTCTGTTCTATCAAAGTTCTCAGGAGAGCGAGATTACCCCGCCCTTTTTTGTCGGTGTGGCGCACATCATCGATGTCATGGACCAACAAGTGCACGCCTTCATTTTTAAACATAAAGCTAAGCGTCTCTAGCGGGTCGCCTCGTTTTCCTTGGTGCTCAGACACTTCGTAATCGATACCGGCATTGAGCAAGTAAATGGCGACATCTTTACTATTGTCGGTATATAAATGAAGATGGATGTCTGAGTGCTCGCCTGCAGTTCCATTAAGTACTGCACCTATAAGATAGGGATTAAATTGTGCCAATTCTTGCATCAAAATAGCTGCAGTCTGGCGTAGGTGATGCAATCGTGCTGGTTGTGTGTCAGCAAAAAACAGGGCTTGATATTCGCGAACTTCTTGTTCTATTTGTTCGTTATCCGGCAGGATATTGCCGTTTAACTTTTGATTGCCAAGCAATTGTTTGACGGCGCGACGTTTGGCCGTGCCATATTCGGCACCTTCTTCTGCGATAAATTTGGCGGCGAGTGATGCTATTTCATCACGTATTTGCGCTACCGAGTCGCCTTCACTAAAAATAAAATTCGTCATTTGCGCATCATATCGCATTCGGTTTAGTCGTGTCTGTCTGCTTGCTCAGGTAGAATTGCGGCAATTGTTAAAAATTGGTCAAATTGAATGAAAAGCGCAAACATTTGCCTGCCTTGTTCATGATCAAGCATTATGGAAAGTTGTCATTAGTTTATGCATATTCATATTTTGGGTATTTGCGGCACCTTCATGGGGGGCTTGGCGGTATTGGCAAAACAGGCGGGACATCGTGTTACTGGTTGTGATGCCAACGTTTATCCACCCATGAGCACTCAGTTGGAAGCACAGGGGATCACTTTGATCGACGGTTTTCATCCTGAACAAATTGATCTTTTGCCTGATTTATTTGTGATTGGTAATGTCGTGTCGCGCGGTAATCCCTTAATGGAAACGATTTTAAACCGGGGTTTGCCCTATGTTTCTGGTCCGCAATGGATAGGTGAGCAATTATTACGTGATAAATGGGTGCTGGCAGTTGCAGGAACGCACGGTAAAACGACAACGGCTTCAATGTTGGCATGGATTTTGGAGTACGCTGGTTATGCACCGGGATTTTTGATCGGTGGCGTGCCTTTAAATTTCGGGGTATCCGCGCGCCTTTCCGGCGACACCATAGAAGGTGCTGGAAAAAAAACTAATTTCTTCGTGATCGAAGCGGATGAATATGACACCGCGTTTTTTGATAAACGCAGTAAGTTTGTCCATTATCATGCGAAAACGGCGATCTTAAATAATTTGGAATTTGACCACGCAGATATTTTTCCTGATGTGGCAGCGATAGAAACTCAGTTTCATCATCTAGTGCGCACCGTGCCGGGTATCGGCCGTTTGATCGTGAATGCACAAGAAGAATCCTTACATCGCGTAGTGCAACGCGGTTGTTGGAGTGATAAAGAGTTCTTTACCGATGCAAATGATAGTGCCGAAAGTGATTGGCATCTGGTATTGCAAGAGGCTGAAAATTTCGATGTCTTTTTCAAGGCAGAATTACAAGGTACGGTGCGTTGGTCTTTGAATGGCGCACACAATCGCATGAATGCCTTAGCGGCCATTGCGGCGGCCCGCCACGTTGGCGTTACGCCAACGACTGCGATTGCGGCCTTATCAGAATTTGTTAATGTAAAACGGCGCATGGAGTTGCGTGGTGAAGTGGCTGGCGTCAAAGTCATTGATGACTTCGCACATCACCCAACTGCGATTGCTACGACGGTGCAAGGTTTGCGGCATCAAGTTGGTCAATCTCGTATTTTGGCGGTACTGGAGCCACGTTCAAACACCATGAAAATGGGGGCGATTAAACAGGCACTTCCTGGGAGCTTGAAAGATGCTGACTTAGCGTTTGTGTATGGAGCACAAAGTGGTAAAGATGCGATAGGCTGGGATCTCGCCGAGACTTTTGAGGCGCTGGGCGATAAAGTCAGAGTTCATCATCAATTGTTGGCCTTGGTGGCAGATATTGTGCAGGAAGCACAGGTCGGAGATCACATTCTTGTGATGAGTAATGGCGGTTTTGGTGGCGTACATCAATTGTTACTAGATGCGCTGGCGTTGAAAACAGCGAGTTCGCACTAGACAGGCTCTGTTCATGATTTTGTATTTACACGGATTCCGTTCCTCGCCCGCGTCTTTCAAAGCGAGATTGCTGACTGAATATTTCGCCACACAGGGACGCGCTGCCGAATTTATTTGTCCACAATTGCCTGCATCGCCTGCGCAGGCAATTGCTTTGGTGCAGCGCCTAATAGATCAGCATATTGATCGAAAATCGGGAGATGAATTAAGCTTGATCGGCTCTTCATTAGGTGGCTTCTACGCGACTTATCTAGCGGAGAAAAATAATTGTAAAGCAGTGTTGATCAATCCTGCGGTAACGCCACCACGTGAATTAGAGACATATGTGGGCGTGACGACGGCTTACCATAGCGATGAAGTATTCGAATTTAAAGCTGAGTATGTTGAGGAGTTGAGGCAATTAGCCGTGTCGCAAATTAGTCGGCCAGAGCGCTATTTTTTATTGGCGGCGACTGGCGATGAAGTGCTTGATTGGCGCGAGATGGTGGCACATTATCCAGCCGCTAAACAGTATGTAATTCAAGGTAGTGATCACGGTATCAGTGAGTTTGCTGACTACTTGGATATGGTCGTGGCATTTTGTGATGCAGAGTAAGGGAACGTCTTCATCATTGGCGAAGTGGCATACGCATATTAATCATGTGCAAGCGTTGCCGCCGATGGTCGATTGGCTAAGTAATCGCGACTCATTGACGGCGCGACTCATGGCGCACAGTGCACAATTTCGTGTGCAGCGTTTATATCAAGGTCGAGGCCTTTGTTTGCAAGATGAATTTGGCGAGATTCAATTGCACAGAACGAAACAAGTGATTGAACGCGAGGTCTTACTGCGTTGCGATGAAGTGCCCGTGGTTTATGCGCATACTGTATTGCCTCTGCATGCGAATGCGCAGCAGTGGCCGCTCTTCGCCTCGTTAGGTAATCGCTCCTTGGGCACGACTTTGTTTAGTGATCCTTTAGTAGAGCGTGGTGATTTAAGTTTTGCTCGTTTGCGTCCAGCACATCCCTTAATGCGCCGTATTGCAAAATTGGCTTTGTTTGAAATGACGGAACCGTATTTGTGGGCGCGTCGTTCAGTGTTCGTGCGACGTGGAGCGAAGTTATTGGTTACGGAAGTGTTCTTACCTGCAATTCGAAACTTAAATGCGAATGCGGAAAAAAAGAGCTGGGAATAGAAGTAAGCTGGCAGCGTAGATAAGAATAACGACAGAAGCAATCGTAATAATTTTAAAAAAGACAGACAGAATGAATTTATTTTTTGAAGAATCGGGTGACTTTAAAGCTGGCTCAGTGTTGTCGCAAGCGGGTGAAGCATATCAAGTTGAATTGGCAAGTGGGAAGCGTACCAAAGTAAAAGCTAAGGACGTGCTTTTGCAATTTACATCACCGGATGCTGCCACATTATTGGAACAAGCAAAGGCGCAAGCGGCAGAGATTGATTTGGAATTTTTGTGGGAAGTGGCGGGGCAAGAAGAGTTTGGCTTCGCTGAATTAGGTGCTGAGTATTTTGGCCATGCGCCGCAAGCGACGGAGGCGGCAAGCTTAATTTTTGCGCTACATAACGCGCCATTCTATTTCTATAAAAAAGGTCGTGGACGTTATAAGGCAGCACCGGAAACCGCGCTCAAAGCAGCACTTGCGGGTATAGAGAAAAAGAAACAGCAAGCCATCATTCAAGCTGCATATGTAGAAGAGCTCAAGCAATTGCGTCTGCCCGAACAATTTAAAGTGCTCGGTCTGCAACTGCTATTTAAACCAGATAAAAATAGTATTGAGTACAAAGCCATGGTAGAAGCCTGTTCTGCCCTGCAAATGAATCCAGCACGCTTGATGTTGGCAACGGGTGGTTTGCCGAACGCGAAACAATTTCATTTATCTAAGTTTCTGTTAGAAAATTTCCCGAAGGGCGTGGCATTTCCTGCCACTGCCTTGCCTGTTTTACCTGAGAATTTGCCCATTGCTGATGTACGTGCTTTTTCGATTGATGATGTTACTACGACAGAAATTGACGATGCGTTTTCCATCACCACGATCGACGAAAATACCGTCAAAGTTGGCATCCATATCGCCGCACCTGCTTTAGGAATACGACCAGGTGATGCGCTCGATCAGATTGCGCGCCATCGTATGTCGACGGTGTATATGCCGGGCGACAAAATTACGATGTTACCCGATGCCTTGGTTGAAATTTATACCTTGGGCGAAGGTCAGACCCGACCAGCAGTGTCCTTGTATGTCACGTTGAATACGCAAGACTGGCAAATCCTATCGACTGAGACCAAGATTGAAGCCGTACCTATGTCGGCCAATTTGCGCCACAACGACTTAGATAGTGTTGTTACTGAAGAGAATTTAGCGAATGATGCTGGCGAGTACCCACACAAGGCGGATCTTGCTTTGCTATGGAAATGGGTGCAGGTTTTGGAAGCTGGTCGCATGGCGAAACGTGAGAGTTTTGGCTTGAAAGCTGAGCAGACTAATCGCGTTGATTTTAATTTTTATGTAGAAGAGGATGTGGTCAGCATCGTGCGTCGCAAGCGTGGAGCACCACTCGATAAAATTGTCGCCGAATTGATGATTTTGGCAAATAGCACCTGGGGTAAGCTATTGCATGATCACGGCATTCCTGGCATTTATCGTGCGCAAGGTGGTGGTTCTGGTGGTTGGGCAGCGAAGATGCAGGTGCGTATGGTGACGCACGCTGCGCCGCATCAGGGCTTAGGTGTAGATCAATATGCTTGGAGTACATCGCCACTACGTCGCTATACCGATTTGGTGAACCAATGGCAAATCATTGCGTGTGTGCAGCATGGCGTAACGGCGGCCTTGGTCGCACCATTTAAGCCAAAAGACGCGGACTTGTTTGCGATTGTTTCGAGTTTTGATGCAGCCTATGCGGCGTATGCTGACTTTCAAACCAACATGGAACGTTATTGGTGTTTGCGTTGGTTGGGGCAAGAAGGACAGCGTCAAGTTGATGCTGTGGTGCTAAAAGACGAAGTTTTACGTTTGTTAGAAATTCCATTGATCATTCGCTTACCTGGTATGCCACAGGTTGCGCGCGGTGCGCAGGTTCGTCTTGAGATTCTGCGTTGGGATGAATTGGATTTGAGTATCGAAGCGCGTGTGTTGGAAATGTTGACGACGGTAACAGATGAAGATTTAGAGGATGTGGTGGAAGATGACGTGTCTGCTGCCGATGCTACGATAGAGGGCGTCCCACCGGAATCAGGTGTGGTGACTGTTGAAGATGCAGATCCAGAAAATCTAAACTTGGATTCTGAGGTGACGTCTGATATAGAAAACGAAAGCCGTTCGGAATAGCGCAAAGTTGTTTTTGGATTTATTGGATTAATTTGTGAAGACGATACTCGATAATTTGATTTTAAGCGCGGCCATTTTGGTGTCCGTGCTGTTTCACACCGTGGTATTGCTTGTGCATTTTGTTATGCCTAAGCCTGAAGAAACTAGTGCTATTGATCCTGGTTTAGAGATTATCTTGGTCAACGCCAAGCACGATAAGCGTCCTATGAATGCGCAAGCTTTGGCGCAGGTCAATTTGGATGGCGGTGGCGCGCATGATGAGGGGCGTGCTAAGTCACCCTTGCCAGATATGCGTCGCACTGAAGACGGTGATAATGTGTTGGTCGCACAGCGCAAAGTACAAGAATTGGAAGAGCGTCAGCGCCAGTTGATTGATCAAGTACGTAACGAGACCCGCTTCAAATCACAGCGAGTATTGGATAAAAAACAGCTGGAAGACAATCAGCAACAAGAGAATGGACGTGATCAGGTCGACAGCAATAAAGCCTTAGCACGTTCGATTGCGGAGATTTCACAGACCATTGAGGACCAAAATAAGCGTCCGCGTAAAACTTTTTTATCACCAAGTACCCAAGCAGTTGGTCATGCGATTTATTACAAAACTTTGCAGAAAAAAGTGGAAGACGTTGGCACACTAAATTTCCCGCAGGTGGATGGGAAAAAAATATATGGCGAAGTCATTATTTATATTCCTATCTTTCAAGATGGGACGATCTACGAAAAAGGTGGTGGCCCCAAAGTTGAAAAAACCTCCGGCAATCGAGTTCTCGATAGTGCAGCATTGAAGATCGTGCGCAAGGCAGCACCATTTGGTAATTTTCCTCCGAATATGCGTTCGAAAGATAAAGACGATATTTGGATCGTGATTACTCGTTTTAAATTCACGCGTGATCAAGTACTGGAAACCGAGATGCGTGGAGGTGCGCAATGAGTAGCGCCCTCGACACTAACATTGCCCATGTCGTCAACGTCGTAGAGATGACATCAGATCGTTACGTGGTATTTGGTAATCCGATTGAGCATAGTAAATCGCCATTGATCCACGCTATGTTTGCACAGCAAACGCAACAGTCTATCGATTATCAAAAGTATCTGGCACCAGTTGAAGGTTTCACGGGAGCGGTTCGCAGCTTTATTGCGGCGGGCGGTAAGGGCG
>CAUPNA010000115.1:0-15141 GCA_963512475.1 uncultured Undibacterium sp. | reverse complement strand
TAAGATTGGTATGCGCCTGAATAACCAAAATCGACTGAATCAGCCAAAACATCAAGGAAACGACAAGAATGTGAACACGGAAAACAAACAACACAAAGCGGTCATCCAACAAATTGGCGATAAAGACTTTAAGAAAGCCGATTATGCTTATCAAGCTCTGGTCTACAATCGAGCAAATTCGACACGTGCTACGGAATTAATCGCTACCGCCGACAAAAATCTTATCAATATCGCTAAAGAGAGGATAGGTGATAACCGCGCTAAAGTCACCGAGGCATTAGATAAGCTCGAGCCGCTTCTCTACACGCCCGAAGGCAAGGCTTTGCTTGCTGAGATAAAAAAGTCCCGTGCAACTTTTGTGGACATCTTGGGTAGGATCGTCAAATTGGTTGATGAAGGCAAGCGAGCCGAGGCGGAAAATTTGGTTTTTGGAGAATTTCGACAAGCGTTTACTTTGCTGAGCAAAGCATTAGAAGATATGGTGGAGTCGCAACGAAAATTGGTGGTCAGCGGTGCTAATGAAGCGGAGACGGCAGCGGCAAGCTCTACTAAAATAACCATAGCGGTCGTGCTGTTGGCTATCGCAGCGGGGATAGTACTGGCTTACTTGATCACGCGCTCCATCACAGTACCCATCGAGCGCGCCGTTGATGTGGCGCGTAGCTTAGGAAATGGTCGTTTTGATGAAGACTTGGGTAACATTGGTAATGACGAAGTCGGTCAGTTGTTAGAAGCACTCGGCCAAACCCAAGGGAACTTGCGCGAAGCCGATGGCGCTGCTGGTTTTAACGCCCGCTTACGCACCGCATTGGAGTCTGTATCGAGCAGCGTCATGATTGCGGATGCCGGCAATAATGTGATTTTCATGAATGCCTCGGTCAGTGCGATGTTGGCCACCGCTGAAAATGATATCCGCAAAGATCTTCCTAACTTTGCTACCAGCAAAGTCATGGGAAGCAATATCGATATTTTCCACAAAAACCCTGCCCATCAACGCGACATGTTAGCGCGTTTGCGCGAGACTTATCGTACGCAGATTACCGTGGGTGGACGCATATTTGGACTCATTGCCACACCGATCGTTGATAAGGCAGGTGTGCGCCAAGGTACCGTCGTCGAGTGGGCGGATAAAACCGTGGAGATCGCTGCGCGTGAGGTCGAAGTCAGATCTGCAGCAGAGAATACACGCATCAAAAACGCATTGGATAAATGCAGTACCAACGTTATGATCGCCGATGCCAGCAACCACATCATCTACATGAATGAGACGGTAGCGGCCATGATGCAGGGGAATGAAAACGAGTTACGCAAGAGCTTGCCTAACTTCAATGCACGCAAACTCATCGGTGAGAACATCGATGTGTTTCACAAAAATCCAGCACACCAACGAGGCATGTTGTCTGCATTGAGTAGCACTTATAAAACGCAAATTCAGGTAGGAAGTCTCGCCTTCGGATTGATTGCTAATCCGATTACTGATGCCGATGGAAAACGGGTCGGTACGGTCGTAGAGTGGGCCGACAAGACACAAGAAATCGCAGCGCGTGAGGTCGAACTGAAGTTGGGAGCAGAAAATACCCGCATTAAAAATGCATTGGACAAGGTTACGACCAATGTCATGATTGCCGATGTCAACAACCACATCATCTACATGAATGAAACTGTGACCGAGATGATGCAGCGTAATGAGTCTGAGTTACGTAAGAGTTTGCCTAACTTTAATTCGCGCCAATTGATCGGCGAAAACATCGACGTTTTCCACAAAAATCCTAGTCATCAACGCGGCATGTTGGCAGCTTTGAAAACGACTTACCGCACTCAAATTCAAGTCGGTAATCTGTACTTTGGTTTAATTGCTAATCCTATCATTGACGTCAAGGGCGAGCGGGTCGGTACCGTGGTGGAATGGGCTGATCGCACCTTGGAAGTGAACGTTGAAAAAGAAGTCGGCAATATCGTCGAAGGCGCGGTGATGGGCAACTTCACTACGCGTCTTAATGAAGAAGGAAAAACCGGTTTCTTTGCTAAGCTGAGTAAGGACATCAATCGCTTAATGGAAACCAGTGATGACGGCCTAAACGAAGTGTTACGTGTATTGGCGGCTTTAGCACAAGGTGATTTAACCCAGACCATCGATAAGGATTATGCAGGTACGTTTGGTGCGCTCAAAGCCGCTAGTAATGAAACTGTCGATAAGCTTGCCAGTATCGTCACCGATGTGATCAACGCCACCGATGCCTTATCGAATGCATCGGAGCAAGTGAGTGCCACTTCTCAGGCATTATCACAGGCGGCCAGTGAACAAGCGGCCAGCGTAGAAGAAACCAGCGCCAGCATAGAACAGATGGCAGCCGGTATTAATCAAAATGCGGAAAACGCCAAAGTCACAGATGGCATCGCGGGCAAGGCATCCAAGGAAGCGATCGAGGGTGGTGATGCAGTGAAGAAGACGGTCTCCGCGATGAAAGAGATCGCATCCAAAATCGGCATTATTGATGATATCGCCTATCAAACCAATATGTTGGCATTGAATGCAGCAATCGAAGCGGCGCGCGCAGGTGAGCATGGCAAAGGCTTTGCTGTGGTTGCGGCGGAGGTTCGTAAATTGGCTGAACGCAGTCAAGTTGCGGCCAAAGAAATCGGTGACCTCGCCAGTGGTAGCGTCAAAATGGCGGAGCGTGCAGGCGACCTGATTGACGAGATCGTGCCGGGCATTGGGCGTACCTCCGATTTGGTGCAAGAAATTGCCGCGGCGTCGCAAGAACAGTCTGCCGGTGTTGGACAGATTAATACCGCAATGAATCAAATGAATCAAATTACGCAGACGAATGCGTCGTCCAGTGAAGAGTTGGCGGCGACCGCCGAAGAAATGACCAGTCAGGCAGAGCAACTATTAGAGCTGGTAGGTTTCTTTCAGCTGGAACAAAACAATAGAAGTAAGCAGCGTCAATCAGGGCTTGAAAGTAAGGTAGAAAAACGCAGCACAGGCGCATCCAAGAAAAGTAAGAATGTGGCAGCTTCCGCTGTTGATAATTCGAAATTCGAGAAATTCTAGGTGACTACCATGCAAGCTAATCTACAGGCTACAAGAAACGACAGTCAGACTGGACTCGTTCTTAAGGATAGTAAGCCGCGATCAGGAACGGGTCAGTATCTGACTTTTCTGTTAAGTGGGGAGGTGTATGCCTTAGGCATCTTAAATATCAAGGAAATCATTCAGTATGGCGATCTGACTGAGGTGCCAATGATGCCAAGCTTTATTCGCGGCGTGATCAATTTGCGCGGTAAAGTCGTGCCTGTGATTGACTTGGCGGTGCGCTTTGCTAAGGGAGAAACTGCGGTGTCGCGTCGTACCAGCATTATCATTATTGAGATGACGCAAACGGATTTGGCCGATCAGTTTGAAACCCAAAGCTTGGGGATCATGGTGGATGCTGTCAATGAAGTCATCGATATCGCGATTGCAGACATTGAGCCGCCTCCTACTTTTGGTGCAAAGCTGCGACCTGACTTTATCAGTGGCATGGCGAAGCACTCGGGGCGCTTTATCATTTTGTTGAATTTGGAGTCCGTCCTATCGATTCAAGAGTTGTCGTCGATTGGTCAGTCGGTGCATGCGATGGGAGTTGAGTCAGTGATAGCGGGTGAATGAAGTTTTCTCTTAGTCAGAACTAGTAAGCTTGATTTACCTTCAGAATTTTGGTGATTATGTTGGAAAATTCTACAAAATTGTTCTCGGAACCCTTGGTGAAACCAAGAATCTTGATCGTGGAGGACGAAGCTATCGTCGCCCGCGATATCCGGGTGCAATTGGAGGAGTTGGGCTATGAACCAGTCGGGATCGCAACGCACGCGGAACAGGCAATACGTCTTGCGGGTGAGTTGCGACCCAATCTGATTTTGATGGATATCCAATTGTCGGGCGAGGGCGATGGTATTTATGCAGCGCAGGAGATTCGTCGACTCTTTGGGCTACCAGTCGTCTTCGTGACGTCTTTCACCGCTGATGAAGTTTTGCAGCGAGCGAAGCTGATTGAGCCGTACGGTTACGTGTTGAAGCCTTTTACGCAGAGAGATTTGCGTACCGTCATTGAGATGGCATTGTTTAAATTCAATGCGGATCAAAAGCAGCAAGAGGCAGCCTTACATACGCAAGCCATCCTCGACAATATGGTTGATGGCGTCATCACCATCAATGCACGCGGGCAGATTGAGTCGTATAACCAAGCCGCCGCCAAGATTTTTGGCTACAGCGCCGATGAGGCGATTGGTCAAAATGTCTCTCTCCTGATGCCGCCGCAAGATAAGCTGCAGCATGACGGTTATCTTGATCGCTATCACACAACTGGCGAGGCCAGAATGTTGGGTTTGCCACGTGAGGTCGAAGGACAAAGAAAAGACGGTAGTGTGTTTCCTATGAGTCTGGCGGTATCGCAGATCACGCGGGGAGGGATGCCTGTCTATATTGGTTTGATTCGTGATTTGACTTTACACCACCTGAATATGGAGGAGATCCGACGCTTAGCGTTTTATGATCCGCTGACGCAATTGCCGAACCGCCGTCTATTGATTGACCGACTCAATCAAGCGATGATTAATTCGAGCCGGACGGGGCAACACGGTGCGCTCATGTTTCTCGATCTAGATCATTTTAAGATGCTCAATGATAGGCTAGGGCATCAATTTGGTGATCAATTGCTGCAGCAAGTGGCAACACGTCTCATTGATTGCGCGAGAGAGGGCAACACCGTCGCTCGTATCGGCGGTGATGAATTTGTGATTCTGATGGAGTCGCTTAGCAGCCGTGATTACGAGGCTGCAACCGAGGCGAAGATTGTGGCTAGTTCGATTTTGTCGGTATTAAGTGAACCTTACCAACTGAACGAACATGTGATTCACAGCACTCCAAGTATTGGGATTGTCTTATTCATGCAAGATGTGGAAGGGATAGACGAAATTTTCAAAAAAGCCGATGTGGCGATGTATCAAGCGAAGAGCGCTGGCCGAAATGGCATACGGTTTTTTGATCCCAAAATGCAGGAAACAGCGGCCGCTTATATGCAGCTAGAAAATGATTTGCGTAGTGGTATCGCAAACAAGGAATTTTTACTCCATTACCAGATACAGGTGAAGGAGGGCTTAAAACACAATGACACGCCCATCGTCACGGGTGTGGAAGCGCTAGTGCGTTGGCAGCATCCAAAGAAAGGTATGGTCTCGCCAGCGAGTTTTATTCCGATTGCGGAAAGCAGCGGTTTGATATTGCCCATAGGCCAATGGGTGCTGGAGACAGCTTGCGAGCAGCTAGTCGCTTGGAGCAATGCACCAGACAAAGCGGAATGGAGTATCGCGGTGAATGTCAGCGCGCTTCAATTTGCGCAACTGGATTTTGTGACGCAAGTGGAGCAAGCCTTGGCCAACACGGGCGCCAATCCTAAGTTACTGAAGTTGGAATTGACCGAAAGTATGTTGGCTAGCAATGTCGATGAAATTATCGTGAAAATGAATGCGCTACGTGCGCATGGCATTAGTTTTTCTTTAGATGATTTCGGCACTGGCTATTCATCCTTAAGTTATCTGAAACGACTGCCGCTCTCTCAATTGAAAATTGATCAGTCGTTTGTGCGTGATATTTTGACCGACCCTAGCGATGCGGTGATCGCTCATACCATTGTTGCCCTGGCACATAGCCTGGGATTAAGAGTGATAGCCGAGGGTGTGGAGACGCAAGCACAACGCGATGCTCTGGCGGAAATGGGCTGTAATGCCTTTCAGGGCTATTTGTTTGGTCGTCCTATGCCAGCGACGAAGTTGGTTCAAGGGGAATGACATGACGAATACCCAGATGATCGAACACATCTCGGATGACATACTTTCTATCTGCCTGACCACATCGGGAAGTGCATTATGAATGCTCTTTTCCATCGATATTTTTATCGTCTTGGTTGGCATTCCATTAGTACGCGGATTACCTTGATTACTCTGCTTGTGTGCCTCGTCGGAGGGGGATTGTTAGCGTTTGGTAGTCTTCGTTTTCTCGCGGTCGAACTTGAAGAAAAATTGGGATCCCAACAGCTTTCTTCGGCAACCTTAATTGCGGCGCAAGTCGATAATCAGCTCAATACCCTATCGAAACATCTTGAAGGCGTGTCGGCCGAAATAGCTGAAATCGGCTTGGATAAGACTTCCGTCATTCAATCGCATTTGAATGACAATCCCCATCTTCTCGCCCTATTTGGTGCAGGTGTATTTGTGATGAATGCGGATCATCAGTTGCTTGCATCGCTGCAAAAAGAGGGGCAAAAGCGCTTGCCAGTTCAAATTGTACACCGTATTCCATCGGTGTTAGATAGGACAATCAGTAAAGTGTTGGATCCATTTGTTGATGAGCAGTCTGGAATCATGATGACCGCGATCGTCGTACCCATTTATAGTGCAAATGGTCGGGTTCTTGGTGCTTTGACGGGTCTTATTAATCTTGATGCGCCGAGTATGTTTGACTACTTCTCGAACATGCGCTACGGGGAAACTGGCTACTATGTCTTGGTTGCACCAAAGTCACGACGCATTATCGCTACGACCGACCCAAAAAGAAGAATGGAACAATTGCCCGATTTGGGAATGAACCCCGCAATAGATCAATTTATTGACGGTGTAGAAGGCTCTCGTCAACTCATAAACCCGCAAGGTGTGCATGTATTGAGCTCCATGAAGAGGGTCAATACCTCCGGTTGGTTGATCGTCATTTCGATGCCAATTGCAGAGGCCTTCTCCATCATCGCCCAGATTAAAGAAAGGGTTTTTTTCTACTGTGCCTTCATTGCGCTGGTCATTGGGGCACTCTTGGCATGGGTGATACGCAAACAACTAGAGCCTTTGTCGCTTGCCAATGAGGCGGTGATCGCTCAATCGCAGCAGTTCAACACTAACATAGAAATACCGGTCACCAGTCAAGATGAAATCGGCAAGTTGGTGACCGATTTTAATCACTTACTTACAATCCTACGTGAGCGAGATACCGCTTTGGCTTGGAGCGAAAGACGATTTCGCGCCATTTTTGATGCCGAGCCGGAATGCGTTAAATTGGTGAATGCCAATGGCAAACTGATCGATATAAACGCTGCTGGACTCCGTATGCTGGAAGCCGATTCAGTGGATCAAGTTAAGGCTTGTGGTTTGTCTTCGTTCATATTTGAAGACTACCGCGCAAAATTCGCAGCGTTATTTGAGGATGTCATCCGCGGTAAATCGGGATCTTTGGTCTTTGAGGTGCAAGGATTGCAAGGTTCCCGCCGCTGGTTAGAAAGTCACGCGATACCTTTTCAGAACCCTCAAGATGGCGAGAATATGATGTTGGCGGTCACACGCGACATTACCCAACAAAAGCAGGCACAGATGGATTTGCTAGAGAGCGATTACAGATGGAAATTCGCAATCGAAGGCAGTGGTGACGGTTTGTGGGATTGGAATATTGCAAATAACACCGTGTATTTCAGTCGTCGTTGGAAAGAGATGCTAGGCTTTGTGGAAAGAGAGGTAAAAGATACTCTCGAAGAATGGTCGAGTCGCGTCCATCCTGAAGACATGAACATGGTGATGCAAGATATAAATTTGCATCTGGATGGCGAGACTCCCTTATATAAGAATGTTCATAGGGTTATGTGTAAGAGTGGAGAGTGGAAGTGGATTTTAGACCGTGGTGTCGTGGTCGAGCGCGACGACAGTGGTAAGGCGATGCGCATGATAGGCACGCATGCCGACATTTCCGAACAACGTGCCACACAGGAGGCACTTCAGACATCGCTGAAAGAAAAAGTCGGCTTGCTCAATGAGGTACATCATCGGGTCAAAAACAACTTACAAGTGATTACTAGTCTATTGCGGCTGGAGTCGGGACGTAGCGATATCAGTGCGACGAAAGAGGTTCTCAATGATATGCAGGCACGTATTCGTTCCATGGCATTACTGCATGAGTCACTCTATCGTTCAGGGATTTTTGCCTCCGCTGATTTAGGCGCTTATTTAAGAGAGCTTGCGACGCATGCTTTTCGTGCGAATGTCAATCACACTGGCATACATCTACAGTTGGAATTGGAGTCGGTCACAGTCAGCATGGATCAGGCTACGCCATGTGGTTTGATGGTCAATGAATTGATTTCAAATAGTCTTAAACATGCTTTTGTCGGTCGTTCAGATGGAGAAGTCCGCCTCACGCTACAACATGTTGGCGTCGGGGGACAAGTTCGATTGAGCATCAGTGATAATGGCCTAGGCATGCCGGTCGATCTAGAGGCGCGCTGTGAACGATCTTTGGGTTTGCGATTGGTCAAGGACCTCGCGAATCAAATGCTAGGTAAGTTGGAAACTTGTTACCATCCAAGTACAGAATTTACGGTGGTATTTGTTCCAGATTTGCCACAACGATTGACGACGATTAATACGCCCAACTCGGCGGCGCGGCAAAGCGAGTTGGTATGAGCATGTTTAATCTACGAAAACTTTCTACACGCTTGATTCTTAGTACCTTGGTGGTGCTACTCTCGGCGATTTGGATCATGGTATTTTATGTCGGTAATTTTGTGCAAGACGCTATGCGACATACGCTGGAAGAACAGCAATATTCTGCTGTGGAGGTGCTGGCCGCGCAGCTCGAGGTCGACGTTAGTGTTCGGCTCGAATCGCTTGAGGCAGTGGCAACGACGATCACGCCAGTCATGTTTAGTGATCGGCAAAAATTGCAGGAATATCTGGTTTCCTTAGTCGTTTTGAATCGGATCTTCAATGCAGGAACCTTTGTTGTCGATACTGATGGTGTAGCGATCACATCGACACAAAACCCGGAAAAAAGAATCGGCATCAGTTATCGGGATAGGGACTATATTATCGCGGGCTTGAAAGGTCAATCTGGCGTCAGCCAGCCGGTGATGGGAAAGATGCTCGGCAAGCCCGCTTTTGCCATGACAAGCCCGATTCGTGATGGACAAGGTAAGATCATCGGGGTTTTGTGTGGCGTGACTAATCTCGTTGAATCGAGTTTTCTAGGCAGGATTGAAGAACACAAGTATGGCAAATCCGGTGGCTATGCATTAATCGCACCTCAACATAAATTAATTATAACGGCGACCGATAAACGCTTGATCATGCGAGAAACTATCAGCAAAGACCCCTTGGTCTCACGCTTTCTGGCAGGCTTTGAAGGCTCCGGTGTGTTTGTTAATCGATTCGGTGTCGAGATGCTGAGTTCGGTCAAGTCTATTCCTTCTGCGGGCTGGATACTGATGTCTAGTGTTTCTACCAGTGAGGCTTTTGCGTCGATACAGCTAATGAAGCAGAGAGCCAGCTGGGCTGCCATCTTGTTGAGCTTTGTGGTGTCTGGATTGGCCTTTCTGATTATTCGACGTCAACTCAAACCCATGTTGGAGGCAACCAGAACGCTCGCGAGTTTGCGGGTAGAAGATGGATTTCCTGATGCGTTGGTTCAAACTAAAGATGACGAAATAGGCGCCTTAATAGGTGGTTTCAATCGGCTCTTACTCACACTGCGAGAACGCGATACGAGTTTGCGTGTCAGTGAAGAAAATTTATCCATCACGCTCGAATCCATAGGAGACGCAGTGATTGCCACCGATGCTCGAGGCAATATTACGCGTATGAATAGGACTGCCTGTCGATTAACGGGCTGGACTTTAAGTGATGCACAAGGGCTATCCTTAAGCACCGTGTTTAACATTATTAATGCTCAAACACGATTGCTCTGCGCGAACCCTGTGCAACTCGTAATGGAACACGGCAAGGTGGTCGGCTTGGCGAATCATACCGCGCTGATATCACGTGACGGGAATGAATATCAAATCTCCGATAGTGCAGCGCCAATACTAGATAACAAGGGCGTGATAGTTGGCGTGGTGCTGGTGTTTAGTGATGTCACCGCCCAATATCAAATCCAGGAAGACTTGCAAAGAACAGGGGAGATGCTACGTCAGACCGGTGAGTTGGCAAAAGTCGGTGGTTGGCAATTGGATTTACTCACCAAAGGCCTAACTTGGACGCCAGAAACTTTCCGTATTGCCGAGGTGACGCCGCCCAACGAACCGCCGCTCGAAGAAGGTATCAATTTATTTGCCCCTGAGGCGCAAGCGGTGATTACCGACGCCCTACAACAGACGATGACGACGGGTGAACCCTACGATCTCGAGTTACCGATTATTACGGCAAACAGGAATCATAAGTGGGTACGCACACAAGGTTTCGCCGTTTGGGACGGCGACAAGATTGTCAAGTTGCAAGGTACCTTTCAAGACATATCTGAACGTTATTTGGCGGATGCCAATTTACGTCAAATTGAACAGCGTTTCCGTGACTTAGTTGAATCCACCGATGGCATCGTATGGGAAGCAGACGCAAACACCTTCGCGTTTACTTCCGTAAGTAAAAATGCCGAACGTATGCTGGGTTTTCCGGTGGACGATTGGTTGGTGCCAGGATTTTGGGTGAGCCGTATCTATGAGGAAGATCGGGAATATGCAGTCACTTACTGCGCGGCTTGTACCGGACGCATAGAGGATCACGATTTTGAGTATCGCTTTGTGGCGCAAGACGGAAGTCTGGTTTGGTTGCGCGATATTGTAAAGGTGGTGGCAGAAGAGGGTAAACCAAAATGGTTGCGTGGTCTGATGATCGACATCACAGCAAAAAAGAAAGAACAAGACGTACTCAGAGATACTTTGCGTGAAAAAACTTCATTATTAAATGAAGTTCACCATCGCGTGAAGAACAATCTACAGGTGATCAGTAGCCTGCTTCGCTTGGAGTCGGGTCGTAGCAATCAGGAAAACACGAAGACGGTTCTGAATGATATGCAGGGCCGGATTCGATCGATGGCATTGCTGCATGAAACCTTGTATCGCTCTGGTATTTTTGCCTCAGCTGATTTGGCGCATTATCTCAAAGAGTTAGCGACACAGGCCTTTCGCTCTCATATCAATTCGAATGGTGGAGCGGTCAGACTTGAATTGGATCTGCATTCGGTTAGCCTCAGTATGGATCAGGCAACCCCTTGTGGTCTGATCGTGAATGAGCTCATTTCCAATTCTTTGAAACACGCGTTTCCCGATGGACGTAGTGGCGTAGTGAAAGTTAGTTTGATACCACAACCGGAAACCAAGTCTGTCAACATCATCGTGTCTGATGACGGCGTAGGATTGCCGAGCGATTTTGATCAACGTCGAGAACTGTCTTTGGGCTTGCAACTAGTCGATGATCTCGTGACCCAAATTGGCGGAGCATTGAGTATCGAGACTGGCGCGGGAAGTAAGTTTTCTATTCGCTTTACTTGTGATGGATAAAACGCTTAATGAACTGCGCAGTCAACAATCACTTACCTTAGCGTTAGTAATAGAAAGATGGCGATGATAAACATAGATGTGAACGTCAATAAAACGAAGAATAAGCGCATCTTGTTGGTCGATGATGATCAGGATCTTTGCAGTTTCATTGGCCTTCACTTAGCGCACTTTGATTATGATCTAGTCGCTACTGCGGATAGCGGCGAAGATGCGGTAGTAATCGCAAGTCGATTGCAGCCGGATCTGATTATTATGGACATTCATCTTAGTGGTGAGATGGATGGGATCGCTGCCGCTAATGCGATTCACGCGGTTTCTGATATTCCTATCGTGTTTCTGACCGCTTTTTGTTCGGATGATTTGTTACGTCGCGCCCAATTGGCAGACTCTTTCGCCTATGTTTTGAAGCCCATTAACGAGCGTGAATTACGCGTTGTTATTGAAATGACGCTCTATAAACATGAGACACAAGCTAAGTTAAAACGCAGTGAAAATTTTAGTCGGTCTATTCTCAATTCTGTGAGCGCCGAGATTGCAGTCATTGATGCAGATGGGGTCATTATTGCCGTCAACCGTGCTTGGAAAGATTTTGCTAGTCGTGAATCTTTTTCAATTTATTCCGAAGAAATGACGGCGTCAACTTGTGCAAGTGATGGGGTCGGCATGAATTATTTAAGTGTCTGCCCGGCGGAAAGGGACAATCACGACGGCGCTGTCAATAGCGTTCGTAAAGGAATATTGTCCGTTTTAGATCGGAGCTTGCCGAACTTTGACTTGGAATACCCTTGCCATTCACCCCAACAAAAACGTTGGTTTCATATGAGCGTTACGCCATTTGAAAACGGTGAGGGAGGCGCCGTTATTTCCCATATGGATATTAGCGCCAGAAAGCAAGTGGAAGCAGACCTGCGTGTCGCATTGCAGGAGAAAAATGTATTGATCAAAGAAGTCCATCACCGAGTAAAAAACAATCTTCAAGTCGTCACCAGTTTGTTGCGCCTCGAAGCTGCCAGAGCGTTTAAGGCTGAGGCTAAAACTGTTTTGGACAATATGCAAAACAGAATTCAAACCTTGGCTCTCATGCATGAATTTCTTTATCAACAAAGCCAATTTTCTTCGGTCGATTTGAATACCTTTTTGAGAGAATCGAGTGTGCTGAGCTTTCGCTCTATTCATCAGGAAACAGGATTGGTGAGCTTGAACTTTGATTTGATGGGCTTGCCTGTGAATATTGATCAAGCGACCTGTTGCGGTTTGATCGTGAATGAATTGATCTCGAATAGTTTGAAACATGCGTTTCCAGATGGACGAAAGGGGCAGATTTGTGTGGGGCTGCGGACAACCGAGGTACAAGACCAAATGCTGCTGAGTGTCCACGATAACGGAATCGGACTTTCTCCCGACTTTGCGGAAAAGCGACAACACGCTTTGGGACTGGAATTAGTGACTAGTTTGGCGCAACAAATGGGGGGCGAGTTGCAAATAGAGCAGAGCCTTGGACTATCGTTTTCGGTACGTTTTACAGCATCATTGGATGTTCGTGAATCGCTAGTTGCTTGAGGCCTTACGAGTCAGAAACTATTGATACCCATGGGATTTGCAGTAAAAATTTTTAAGTGAATAAAATGTTTAAAGAATCTAGCTCAATTGTAGATACGGGTGGCGCGAGAATATTCATCGTTGAGGATGAATCTATCGTCGCGCGCGATATTCGCCAACAGCTGGAAAGCCTCGGCTACCAGGTTGTTGGGCATAGTCGTACTGCGGAACAGGCTTTGATAGACATAGCGAAATTAAAGCCGGCACTGGTGTTGATGGACATTATGTTGGGCGGTGCCATGGATGGGATAGAAGCTGCGACTATCATTCGTGCCGACATGGGGCCGCCTGTTGTGTTTGTCAGTGCATTTAATGCCGATGAAGTGATTGAGCGCGCAAAGTTAACTGAGCCTTACGGCTATATTACTAAGCCATTTTCAAGCCGGGAATTGCGCACTACCGTGGAAATGGCCTTGTACAAATATCGCACCGAGACTTTGCTACGTGAGCGAGAATTTCAACTTACCCAGACTTTCGAAACTTCGCCTATCAGTATCGCTTTGATCGCAATGGATGGGCACATAATTCGAGTCAATCGTGCTATATGTAAGCTACTAGGACGGGATAAAGTTGAAATGTACGAGATCCATGTTGATCAACTATGCTTCAATGATTCTCAGAGCATGACAGCTCAGATGGCCGAATTGAAAGAGAACGAAAGGCCGATGAGTAAATTTGAATTTTCTTTACAGGACAAAGACGGTCTTGCTGTGTGTGTTCAGTGCCATCTTAATATGGTCAAAGATCGACTGAATATGCCTATCCATTTTGTTCTGCAGTGCCAAGATATTTCTGAAAAAAAATATGCCGAAAATCAATTGATTAAATTCAGATCGGCCATTGAGCAAAGTACACAGCAGATCTTCATCACCGATAGAGACGCGAAAATTGAGTACGCCAATGCTGCTTTGATAAAGACCTATGGTTATACATTGGAAGAGATCATCGGCCAGCATCCTCAGATGTTGAGTGCGGGGGAAGACAACGTCGATAGCTTTGCTGACATGTGGCGCTGCCTTTCGCAGAATGAAGTTTGGACTGGTGAGTTGAACAATCAACGAAAAGACGGTAGTGGATTGGTCACCGCTGTCATCGTTAACCCATTGCGTAGTGACGATGGTCTTATTAGTCAGTATGTGTGGGTGCAAACGGATATTACGCAACAACGCCAATTAAATGCTGAGCTCGATAAGCATCGCTATCGAATGGAAGAGATGGTGATGAGCCGCACTCGCGCGTTGGAGAAGGCGAGCGAAATTGCTGAAGCAGCGAACAAGGCGAAGAGCGCGTTCATTGCTAATATGAGCCATGAAATTCGCACACCGATGAATGGTGTATTCGGAATGACTTACCTCGCGCTCAACGCGACTAACGATCCTAAGATACGGGCTTATCTTGAGAAGATCGAAATTTCGGGACATCACTTGTTGCACATCGTTGATGATATATTGGATTTTTCTAAAATTGAAGCAGGGAAGTTGGCTTTAGAATCGCTTGATTTTTCGCTGGACTCGCTCTTAGCCGAGATGAAAACGATGTTGAGTGGCAAGGTCGCTGGACGCGATCTGGTTTTGCGATTTGATATTGACACCGCTGTGCCAAAACAAGTCTGTGGCGACCCTCATCGATTAAAGCAGATCCTGCTTAACTACACCAACAATGCGATCAAATTTACGGAACGAGGCGAGATCAATCTATTCGTCCGACTTCTCAATTGCACCGCAAGCGGTTGGTTATTGCGCTTTGAAGTAGAAGACACTGGAATAGGAATGAGTAAGGAGCAGCAAACGAAATTGTTTAAATCGTTTGAGCAAGTCGATAGTACGATGACCCGAAGGTATGGCGGTACCGGATTGGGCTTGGTCATTTGTAAAGAACTCGCTGCGTTGATGGGGGGAGAGGTTGGTGTGTTGAGTACGCCGGAAATTGGAAGTACCTTCTGGTTCACGGCGCATCTTCAACACCCAACTGAAAATAGAGTACCAGGCCGAATCCCTTCAGATCGTCGCACAGCAGCCATACGCTTGAGACAGTTGAATCAACAGCGGACACCTTTGCGTATTTTAGTGGTCGAAGATAATGAATTCAATATGCAGATTGCGACCGAGTTACTTGAGGACGTTGATTGCAGTGTTATTAGTGCCGACAATGGACAAGTCGCGGTTGATCTTTTAAAGCATGAAAATGTCGATTGTGT
>CAUPNA010000114.1:0-15170 GCA_963512475.1 uncultured Undibacterium sp. | reverse complement strand
TCAACAACACCTTGCCTCGCGATGATTCTTCAGCGAATTACACAAAAATATCCAGATTATTTCGATGCTTTAGTTAGATTAAACGACATTTTTGTAAGGCATTATTGAAGTCGGCTAATTACTAAGCATTAGAAAACAAAAATGCCCTGTTATTGCTATCAGGGCTTTGTGTTCTGGTGGGATAGGTGGAATTGAATAGTGCCTGAAAGCCTTTGCTGTAAATGGGTTTGCTATTTCTTAATTCGATTTGTACCAACATAGATACCAACAAAAAGGTTTGCTAGGGCAGTTGATACACTATTTTTTGATCCTTCGATTTGAATGCTTAACGCCCCTTTTTTCGCTCACAATATTTTTTGAATGTCTCAATTTAGTCGCGTCATATCATTTGCTGATTTGATTAACTTGAATAAATTCTGTACGGGGTAATATTTTCTGTACGTGAGAAGACGGGAGGTTTCCTAATGGCAAATCCTCCAAGCTTTTAATGTCCCCCTGTACTGTGTTTGCTTGTCTTGGTCGAGAAAATCGAAGCGGGGGATTAGTTGGCGCGATGCGTTCCTTTGGCTGTGTTTAACTTCTCGCCTCGTTTCTTGTTCATGGTTCGCGCTTGGTTCTCATGCTAGCAATGGTTGTCGATGAGGTTTCGCAATAATCGCGCCTCTTTGGAATATGCGCCATGTACCAAAGCATTTTGACTACTTACACGTTTTCCTGTTGTTGTCTTTGCGCCTGTCGATCTTGTCCACGGTTTCCATGTTCTGATCATTGCCGCCTGCTTTAATTTCCGTTCTGGTGTCCAGCCGTTCGCCATGTTGAACCTCTAATAGTTCGTTTGATTGATTGGTAGATTTCTCGTGCGCGTGTGCGTGCGTACTGCTTGATAAATTGCCGCTTCTATTTTCGCCATTGTTCACTTGCTGCTGATAGGCGACATTTTGTTGGCGTACAAAAGTGGCTGCTTTCGGGTACTTCACTTCGGCTAGGGTTTCAATGGTGGCTCGGCATTGTGCCTGCGCTTTTAAAGCCATTCTAAGGTAGGTCTCGCAAGCGCTCATGTGTTCGCCCATGTTGAGTGCAGCACGTTGCGCCATTGCGTTAAAAATCACGTTTAGGGTTGTTGCTTGGGCGGTCAATGTGTTTTCTAACTCGCTTAGAGATCCATCATTAACTTGCTTGGTTCGCTCACGCATGACACCGACAGTTTCAGTGAGGTCGATTTCACCACATGCACCTTTGCTAAATGACTTTGTTGTTTTGGCGTTGATTACTTCCGAAGATAGGCTAACTTCTGCCATGAGGCGTTCACGACTTTTCATATCATCTGTTTTGATTGCTAGCGTGTTAGGGTCTTTTTTTGTCCCCAGATCTGTCTTGCTTTTGGTACTTGGCATGTCCCTATTCCTTGCAAGTGTTTCGTATAGAGATGGTAAATCTATAGAGGTGTTCAGTGGGTGGAATTAAATAGTGCTTAAAAGCGGTTGCAGATAAAATTTTTTAGATATTTTATTGCAAATAATACCCCTAAAAAAAATCTCTTATATTGATTTTGACTAAGTTTATTAGACGTAGCTTGTCTCAGTTTACATGTAATTTACATGTATCATGCATGTCAATAAGTTAAATTTTCGTCGATTTATGCCAAGCAATTCTATTGAGGCATGTTTTGAATTGGCTCGAAAATTGCTTTAATGAAAATTTGACGTGGAAGATGATTCGTTCGTGATTCCAATTAAGAATATGTTCACGTCAGTAGATCAATAACAAAACTAAGGTTAATTAAAATATGGCAAATATCAGTATGAAATTCTCACAAGCCGTCGTCGATACATCTCGTCGAATAGAACTGGCAAGTCCTGCGCAGTTAAATGGCGATGTGGGCGCGATTTTCGATGGTCTTTTCCAAGCTGTGCTGACATTTACGAAACCATATTCATATTACTCAAGCTGGAGTTTTCAAGGCTCAGATTTGAAGATCAATTTTTCAGATGGTGCGTCACAGGTGTTTCATGGAGTTACTGGACTTAACTCCGGTAAAGGTCAATTTAGTGCCACTAGCTATGAGTTTTATAAGAACGGAGTTTTTGATTTCTCTGCCTTGGGAAAATTGAATTATGACTATACGATTTCCACGGTAAATGGTGTGCAACAAATAGCGTTCAATTCAGCGACCTCCAATGGAACAGCCTTTGTCGTTGCCTCTGACTATCCAACTTACAGTACGAGTTATAGCAAAGATTTTGGAAACGTATCGATTGGAGTGAAAGGGAATTGGACATCAAATGCTGGAGGAAACACCTCGGGTACTATTGAACGAATCGTGCAAACTGCAGACAAATTCTTGAAACTGAATCTTATTGAAGGAAGCTTTAATCTTAGCGGTAACACTGGCACAATCGCACAAGGACTCACAAACTCAGTTGTGAGTGGCACGCTGACCGGAGTTCAAAGTGAATATTATGACGGAAGCTATTCACGGATTTCAGGTATATCTACTTATGTTCGACCAGATCAAAAATTTGATAATTCATTTTTTGCAGATCCTTCATATTTTTCGAGTGATGACGTCATTTCTGTAGATTTGCCTCCTGTTGTTTATGATTCCTATCTCATCGCATCGGGTGCTGGTAACGATCAAATTTCAATTAATGGTGGTGGCAGTTCATTAAATGTGAACGCAGGAACGGGGAACGATTCAATAACTGTGGGCACTGGAAGTCATCAAGTTGATGGAGGTGAGGGGCTAGACATAGTTCAATTGGCTGGATCACTTTCTGCTTATGCGATTAGAAAAGGCGGGGCTAGTTATTCAATAAAGAAAAATGGCAGTACCGACACTTCAAATTTAACGAATGTTGAATCTCTTAAATTTTCAGACAAGACAGTGAATTTAGGTGTGCAGAAGTTAGTTTCGGTTACCGCTCCTCAAAGCGTTCAGAAGATCATGGAACTATATGTCGCGTTCTTCAATCGAGTCCCAGATGCCGATGGTTTGAGTTTTTGGATTGGACAATTGAATAATGGAAAATCTATAAATCAAATAGCTGACGCATTTTATGGCGCTGGAGTTCAGTTTTCTTCTCTCACGGGATTTAGTTCTTCAATGACGAACACTGACTTTGTAAATGTGATTTACAAGAATGCACTAGGTAGAAAAGATGGGGCAGATTCTGAAGGATTGGCTTATTGGACTGGAGCACTCGCCGATGGCTCTGCTACTCGAGGATCTTTAGTTTCTGCCATTCTAACTGCTGCACATAGTTATAAGGGAGACGCAAAACTCGGCTGGGTCGCGGATCTTCTTGATAACAAGCTTGCTGTGTCGAAGACATTTGCCATTGATTTTGGATTGGGCTATGTAAATGCTGCTGATGCGGTGAGTAATGGAATGGCGATAGTAGGAGCTATCACACCGTCAAACATTTCTGACGCTATTAAATTGATCGGAGTTACTACTGATGTGGTGACGCTAAACTAAATGTGAATGCAATTCGAAGACGAGTAGACCTAAGTATCTGCTCGTTCATTAGCTGGAATCACACAAGCAAGAAGATTTTCTACGGTTCTGCTTTTAAATCGGCGTGGGTTCGTTGTGGAACGAAATTCTTGTTTTCATAATCAATCGTCCTAGTTTTATTACTAAAGATGGTAAATCTATAGAGGTGTACAGTAGGTGGACACTACAAACCAAGAAAAAAGCCCATTTAGGTGCACGTGGTGGACTTAAAGGGCTTGTTTGGTCATCCGTCTGGTACATGAGGTGGACTTAAAACACGACTTTTTATCGGCTTAGGTACACGTGGTGGACTGGGCGCGTTAATTTCAATTGGCTTTATCGGATCGAGCCAATAATTCAAAGGTCGTGCTGTTGCTTTGATTTCTAACTTGCCGCCGCACTCGTCAATCGCCAGCCAGCCTAATGCAAATAAGCTGCATTTGTGGAGTGAGCCTTGGCGGGTTTGCACGATCAAGCCAGAATCAAGAAGTTCGCGCAAGGCTTTGTGTAAAGTGGTCTTTGATTTCCAACCACGTTGGCGCAAAACCTTTTCAAATGCCGCGCTTGCATCGCCGTTGTTACCGAGTCGCCATTGGCTTGCAAGGTCTAGCAAAAGTTTGCTTGCATGGGGTGACAAGTTGGCGAGTGCAACACTTTGCAATACATCCAACCGAAAAGGGAGGAAAGCGCCACCGCCTCTCGCTTCCTTGGCGCTTTTCAATGCCTGCTTTTTGGTGCGGCTCATTCCTGCATTTCCCTTTGGCTTTTTAAGTAGCGATACACGCCCCATAGGTCATTTAAATTCATGCCAGCGACATCACTTAGACCAAGGTGTGAAAATTGCGCTAGAAGCCCGTTTAAATCATTGATCCAAGAAGGCGCGTTCATGTTCGATCACCTTTTTCTAGATCGTCGAATAATGGATAGGAGGCTTTCCCCATATACACGTATTTGCCTACACGGTGAATTTCGCCACAGTCGCTAGGCTCATATACCCAGATCAGTTCGACGATATGCCCATGCTGCAAAAGGTTGAGTTTGCGTGCTGGTGGGTGAAGTATGTCGAGATAGCGGTGTGCTTCGATGGTGGAAATTCCGCCTAGGGTTTGCATTGCTTCCAACATGCGGTTGCATTGCGTTCCAGCGTCATTGGCGCTATGCTTGATGCGGATCTTTTCTAATGCCTCTTTGCGAAAGCTGGGGGTATTTTTTTTGTCCATGATTTCCTCCTTATGCGCTCTTGCGTGATGCTTTGATGCGGGAAGCAATCCAATCATCAATGTCACTGGAAAGAAATCCAATTGCGCGAGCACCTAGGGAAATTGGTTTGGGAAATGTTCCCGCTTTGATAAAAGAATAAACGCTTGATCGGCTGATTCCTGTTCTAGCCAATATTTGCGGGAGTCGAAGGATTACTGGTTTTTGCTCCATGTTTGCACCCCTTTAGGTGTTGTTGAACATGGGCGAACAATATCGATATTCTTTGCACGTAATAGAGGAGCTTCTTTTACCTTTTTTGTGAAAGAAACTACCCGTCTTTTTCTTCGCTTTTTTTGTGAAATAACCTCACGATTTTTCAGTTACTAATTTGCGAACAAAGTCAGAATCAATATCGTCTCGATCAAGCGCTACACAAGCGAGTGTTGCAACAGTTTCGTGAAGTGGTTGTTTGTAAGTTTTACGAAAGTAGTTTGAAAGAACCCGTACAAAATGGTGGACTTCGGCGTTTTTCGATTGTGGTTTTCTAACAAGTGGCTCTATTTTTAAGAACTCGGCTGTTTTCATTTCGAGATTTAATAGAGCGAGGCGAATTGGTGGCACGATCTCATGGATAGAGAATCTGGCGTAATCAATATGCTCTTTAGGTGTCTCATAAGGATTGCCGCTATTAAGTGCGTCTAAAAGCCAACTTATTTTATCGTCGCTGATTGCTTCTAGGTCATTATAAAAATCATGATCTTCAGATTGATCTATGAGCTCTCGAAGGGCACTCGCTGTACGAATGATATTCAGAAGAAGCTCGTTTCGCTCCATAGGTGATTTCTTGGGGGAGTGCCTCCAAGCGAGTATTGTAGAATCGCATACAGTGTAAATATCAATTGCGTAGCGGTCTGAAATTTGTCTTCTCTCTAAGGCTTCCCATACGGATTTCATTGATGGGTTGGAGATGAGTTTCTCGATAAGTTTGTCGCCCTCTTCATATGGTAAAAAAAATTGATTCTTGCGCAGTTGGTTGCGCAAACTTTCAATTTTTTCCTCATTCAGCGCGTGTGAATATTCCTCTGTGAGCCTACAAACTTCGTCATCTACGTTGTAGTTATACCGAAAGCTTGATGATCTCCGATGATTGAGTAGCTTTATCAAGCTAAGTGGTGCCCAAATTGGAAAACTCATTTTTGCAACTTTCAGAAATTTTTTAGGCAGCGATTTACGTTCCAAAACGTCCAGCAATGACTTTACCACTTGCTACAGTGCCTAAGTAATCGGCGTACTGTTGCATCATGATTTTTCGCTCGTCTAGGAACTGGGCGCGGTCGTAGGCTTCGCCGTAGGTGTCGCCTGATGCATGGGCTAGTTGTCTGTCCACGACTTCGTGGCGATAGCCTAGGCGCTCTTTGATCACGCCCATGGCTAATGATCGAAACCCGTGTCCTGTCATCTTGCCTTTGTACCCCATGCGCTTTACCGCTGCCAATATGCCAAAGTTGGTGGCGGGTTGTTCGTGGTCGCGTAGGTTAGGGAACAGATATTTGTTATTGCCTGTGATGGTGTGTAATTCGCGTAATAGTGCCCAACCTTGGCTCGGTAGGAAAACATGGTGGTCGACTTTGCGCGGGTTGAGTTTCTTTTTGCCCATCTTCATACGCTGCCATGGAATAACCCATTGCTCGTTTTCGAGGTCGATTTCTTTCCACTCGGTTGTGGTCAATTCGCTGGTACGAACAAACGTGAGCATCATTAAGCGAAACATGACTTTGGTCGGAACATACATTCGACCTTCGATTTGCTCAAAGGCGCGTATGAAGGCGGGTAGCTCGTCTGGTGTGATCGCTGCATGATGTCCCTTTGCGGTTGCCTTGAGCGCACCACGTAAGCTTGGCACAGGGTCAAACTCTGCTTTACCTTCGGCAATTGCGAAACGAAAGATTTGTCCACAGACTTGGGCTTGGCGTTTCGCCATATCTACCGCGCCGCGCTTTTCTATCTGCCTGAGAAGATCGAGCATGACAGGTGGCTTGATGTCAGCAATAGGCATATTCCCGATCAGTGGGAAAACGTCCTTTTCTAAGCGGTGCAAAACATTGGAAGCGGTGCGTTCTTGCCAAGTCGCCGCTTTGTTGGTGTGCCATGCGCGTGCAATAGTTTCAAAGGTGTTGGCGTTGTTGGTCGCCTTGGTAATCTTTTCGATGCGCTTGGCTTGAGCTGGGTCGATGTCATCGGCTAGTAGTTTTCTGGCTTCGTCGCGTTTTGCTCGTGCTTCTGCTAGTGAGACTTCATTCTTGCCATATTTGCCAAAGGCTAGGAGTTTTTGCTTGCCGCCGAAGCGGTAAGCCATGCGCCAATACTTTGTACCGTCTGAATTGACCAGTAAGAATAAACCGCCTCCGTCCGACAATTTCAGGGGATTTCCAGTGGTTTTGGCGCTTTTTACCTGCGTTTCTGTGAGCGGTTTGGCAAGTTTAGGCATGTTTTGTTGGTATAAATTTTGTTGGTATCAGGAAGTACCAACAAATGTACCAACAAAGAAACTGGATGTCTACAAACCTTAAAAACGCTTAGGAAACAAAAAACCCGCTTGAGCACTAGGCTAGAAGCGGGTTTTGTGTACGTTTTCGGATGTCCTAGAACGAAATTCTGGTGGTGATAGGTGGATTTGAACCACCGACCCCAGCATTATGAGTGCTGTGCTCTAACCAACTGAGCTATATCACCAAGAAGCCCAAGATTATGCCAGTGGATGTGCAGTGCGTCAAGAATTAATGTGAATTTGCTTGGTTGCGCTTGAAAAAGTCTTTAACGTCGTTTAAATGACTTTAATTATCTTTGAGCATGTTAAGCGAGTGCGATAAAACTTGTTCGCTGACATTGTCTTGGATGCAATCGACGATCAGCCTTTCGGGAATAGAGCGACACCAGGTTAGCTGGCGTTTGGCGAGTTGACGGGTGGCGATGATGCCGCGTTCGCGCATTTCTTGGTGGTCGATACTGCCGTCTAAATAATCCCAAGCTTGGCGGTAGCCTACGCAACGTATTGATGGCAAGTCGGCGTTGAGTTCGGGTCTGAGTTTGAGTTGGCGTACTTCTTCAATGAAGCCTTGCTCCAACATGATGTCGAAGCGTTTGGCGATGCGTTCGTGTAAAAAGCTGCGGTCGCTGGGCTCTAGTGATATCGAGAGTAATTCGAAAGGGGCTGCGGCGCGTGTTTGTTGGGCGATTAAGGATGACATCGCTTGTCCAGTGACCATATAGATTTCTAATGCGCGTTGTATGCGTTGGCTGTCGTTGGGCTTTAATCGTGCTGCGGTAACTGGATCGAGCTCCGCCAAGCGTGCATGCAGACCGGCTGCGCCGATTGCTGCCATGTCGGCATCGAGCTGTGCCCTGATTGCTGCGTCGGCGGGTGGTAGGTCGTCAATGCCATTCATTAAAGCTTTGTAGTACATCATGGTGCCGCCGACTAAAATCGGTAGCTTGCCACGGGCGCGTATCTCTTTCACCAAGCGTGCGCTGTCGCTCAAAAATTGTGCGACGGAATAGGATTCACTAGGATCGATAATATCAATTAAGTGATGCGGCGCGGCAGCGAGTTCTTCTGCATTCGGTTTTGCAGTGCCAATATTCATATCGCGATACACGAGAGCCGAATCGACAGAAATAATTTCGGCAGGTACTTCACGTGCAATCGCCAGCGCTGCTGCGGTTTTGCCGGAAGCAGTGGGGCCCATGATGGCGATGATTTTTTGTTGTGGCATAGTTTTAGAAAAGATTCTGGAGATTTAGTGGTGTCAGAAAATAGCTTAGTCGGGATGCAGCGCTAGGCGCACGACGGAGCAATACGTCGGTATTGCGAGTAAGTGCAACAACGCGATGCGCCCGAATATGCTATTTGCTGGCATCACTATTGACCACGCATAAACATCCTATCCAGATCATTCAATCCCATTTGCACCCAAGTAGGACGTCCGTGATTGCATTGATCTGCTCGTTCAGTTTGTTCCATTTGACGCAGCAAGGCGTTCATCTCGACTATCGTTAGACTGCGGTTGGCACGCACCGCGGTATGGCAGGCCAGGGTGCCGAGTAATTCATTACGTCTGTCGATCAGTACGCGTGAGCCGCCAAATTCTCTGACTTCGCGTAAGACGTCGCGGGCTAAGGATTGGGCGTCGGCATTTTTTAACAAGGCTGGCACAGAGCGTACCGCCAAAGTAGTGGGCGAGATGGCGGCGATATCGAAACCGAGCGACTTCAAGATGTCTTGGTTTTCTTCTGCTGTGGCGACTTCGATGCCATCGGCATGGAAGGTCATGGGAATCAGCAAGGCTTGCACTGGCATGGCGTTTTCATCGAGCGCATTCTTGAGTTGCTCGTACAAAATGCGTTCGTGCGCTGCGTGCATATCGACCAGGACTAAGCCCTTGCTGTTTTGCGCTAGTACATAAATGCCGTGCAACTGGGCGAGGGCAAAGCCAAGTGGATGATCGTCGTTCGGCAAATTAGATTCGCCTGTTTGAGTTGTCTTGCCACCAAAAAAAGCGCCATAGCTTTCTGCGGATTGGGCAACGCCTGCACCCTGCGCACGTTGTTGCATGAAGCTGTAATCGTAGCCACCGCTGTTGCTACCATAATTGCCGCCTTGATTCAGATTGCTATCATTGATGGCAAAAGCAGGGGATGCAAATTGCGCTGAAAAGCTGGTTTGCTCGCCGCCTATCCAAGGCATGCGGCCGTTATTGCTTGTCGCTTCGCCTATACCAGCCGTTGCTGGCGCAGGCACGGTACCGAACGCCGTTGCCGAGGTTTGTGCCAACGCGCGATTGACTGCGTGGAAGACAAACTGATGCACGGCGCGGCTATCGCGAAAGCGCACCTCGATTTTGGATGGATGGACATTGACGTCAACTAAGGCTGGATCAAGATCTAAAGCGATCACGTAGGACGGATAACGATCGCCATGCAAGACATCTTGATAGGCGGCACGCACGGCATGTGTCAGTAATTTGTCACGTACAAAGCGACCGTTTACATAAAAATACTGGGCGTCTGCGCGGCCTTTAGAGGCGGTTGGTAAGCCGATAAAGCCATGTAGGCGCAAGGGCCCGGCACTTTCATCGATGGCTAAGCGGGCGTTGGCAAATCCATCGCCTAAAATTGTCGCGCTACGTTTGTCGATGGCGCTGACGTTCCAATGATCGACGGTCTTACCATTATGCGATAAAGAAAACGAGACGTCAGGGCGCGCTAGGGCGATGCGGCGTACGACTTCGGCGCAATGGCCAAATTCGGTTTGTTCTGATTTTAAAAACTTACGGCGCGCTGGCGTGTTGTAATACAAATCCTGCACATCTACTGTGGTGCCTTGTGCGCCGGATGCGGGCGTGATCTTGTTGCTCTCGATTTGCCATGCATGGGGTGCTTCGGCAGTGCGGGTGGTCAGCGTCAGAATCGCTACCGATGAAATCGATGCTAAAGCTTCACCCCGGAAACCTAAAGTGGCGACGTTTTCTAATTCTTCTAACGAGGTGATTTTGGATGTCGCGTGGCGCTGTACTGCGAGCGGTAATTGCTCGGCAGGGATGCCGCGGCCATTGTCGATGATGGCAATGCGTTTCACGCCACCTTCTTCTAGGCGTACGGTAATATTGCTAGCACCAGCATCTAATGCATTTTCTAGTAGTTCTTTTACTACGGCAGAGGGGCGCTCCACCACTTCGCCTGCGGCAATTTGAGAGATTAGATGGTCAGGTAATGCCTGAATTGGGCGAGGGGATAAGTTGGTCGTCGTCATATGGTCATTATAACTGGGTTCGCTTAGTGTATGATGTCGCCGCTGGCGGCCGACTAGTTAGCATTTGTCTCCCCTGGCGACATCTAGTAGGATTTTAGTATAAGCACGTGATGAACCGACAAACCAAGTTTGCCCTCACAGAAAGTTGAGCATTATGGATTTTATGCAGTTTTTGGATATGATTTTGCACGTCGATAAGATGGGGCAGTTAATCGAGCAATACGGTACTTTGATTTATGTTGTGCTATTTGCCATCATTTTTTGCGAAACTGCATTTGTCATTTTTCCATTCTTACCCGGTGATTCATTGCTCTTCATTGCGGGCACTTTCTGTGCAGCAGGTGCGATGGACCCATGGTTTTTGATCGCTATTCTGTTATTTGCTTCTATCTCTGGTAACTCGATCAATTATTGGATAGGCAGCAGCATAGGCCACAGGGTAATGGCGGGTAATTCACGCTGGATCGATAAAGGCGCGCTGGAAAAAACGCATGCTTTCTACGAAAAACACGGTGGTAAAACCATTGTCTTAGCGCGCTTCACTCCGATCGTGCGTACTTTTGCGCCATTCGTGGCGGGTTTTTCGGAAATGAGTCATCGCAGTTTTCAGTTTTACAATGTCGTTGGCGCGATCTTATGGATCGTTTCTTTGATTTTGGCTGGTTACTATTTCGGTCATATTCCTCTGATTAAAAATAACCTCTCTATCATTGTGATGGTCGGTGTTGGTGCCGCGGTTGTGCCGATTATTCTCGGCTTGATGTGGAAGTTTGGACGTAAGCTTTTCGTCAAAAAAACGTCTTAACTTATCCTTCATTTTCCTTTAGCTTCTCTTATCTCCATGCAAGCCTCTGGCAACGATAATCAAATCATTTGGTTACAACCAGAGGCACCTGCAAAACCTCCCATCGGGCAAGCTTGTAATGGCTGCGGCATCTGTTGCGCCGCTGAGCCATGTCCTGTTTCACGAGTCTTTTTGTGGCAAAAGCGTGGCGCTTGTCGCGCATTGGAGTGGCACGCCGACCTCAATCAATATCGTTGCGGCATGTTGCTGCGCCCGGCGCATTACCTCTTTTTACTTCCTCGTTTTCTTGAAACACGCTTTCGATCCTGGATACGACGTTGGATTGCGGCGGGCGTCGCTTGCGATTCAGATGCTTACATCGACTGACAGGCAGCAAATATCTCGTACGAGTAAGGAATATTTGCATGAGATTTTGTTACTAAATGCTTGTGTGGCATAAGCAAAGCTTTTTAAAAGATTGGAAACGCAGGCCTGAGTTCTATAGAATGCCTTGATCTTTTGTTGAAGCACACATCAAGGCTTCTGCAATCAGCGAACAACATGTAAGGACATCCCTCAGTGATAGAAATCGCTCAGTTAGAAAAAGACTACCAAGTACAAGGGCGCCAAATCAGTGCGCTGCGCAATATCAATCTTGACATCGCCCAAGGCGAAGTGTTTGGCATCATTGGCCGTTCCGGTGCGGGAAAAAGCACTTTGCTACGTGCTCTGAATTTGCTGGAACGACCAACTCGTGGCAAAGTCGTGTTTGAAGGCGAAGACATCACACAATTCAATACCAAGCAGTTACAGGAATTGCGTCAGCGTATAGGCATGGTATTTCAACATTTCAATCTATTGAGTGCAAAGACCGTCGTACAGAATATTGAATTTCCACTCAAACTGACTGGTAAATACACAGCGCAGCAACGTGCGGCTCGAGTGGCAGAGTTATTGGATTTGGTCGGCTTGCAAGAACATGCTGGCAAATATCCCGCCCAATTATCGGGTGGACAAAAACAACGCGTTGGCATCGCACGTGCCTTGGCCAATTATCCGCATCTGCTTTTATGCGACGAAGCGACTTCAGCACTTGATCCTGAAACCACACAAGCGATTTTGCGTTTGCTGCTCGACATCAATCAAAAGCTAGGTTTGACCATCGTTTTGATCACGCATGAAATGCAAGTGATACGCAGCATCTGTGATCGTGTCGCGGTGATCGACGGTGGCGAAATTGTAGAAACTGGCAATGTGGTCGAAGTTTTTTTGCATCCACGGCACGCCGTGACTCAAAGTCTGGTCGCTGAAAATCAGGCTTTGGATTTGAGTTTATTAAAAGAATTATCGCAACGCGGGCAAGGCAGTTCGCTGAGTTATTTGCTGCGTTTGACTTACGTTGGTTCAGCAACTCATGAGCCTATCTTAAGCCGAATCGCATCGCAAACTAAAGCCGAGATCACGATCTTGCAAGGCGTGATAGCGAGAATTAAAAATACACCTTATGGGCAATTGATTGTGGAGCTGCGCGGTGAGGAAAATGAAATTGATGCGGTCTTGAAATTATTGGGGCAGGCCGATATTCGTGTGGATGTCTTGAATCATTTGCTCACGAATTCACAGACTCACTCATCAACCCAAGCACAGGAGAACTAATATGGATTTTTCAGTGATAGATTGGGATGATATTCTACAAGCGACCTTGGATACCTTGACCATGACTGGTGTCTCCTTGGTGTTTACAATTTTGCTTGGCTTGCCTTTGGGCGTGCTGTTATTTTTGACGGGTAAAAAACAATTATTACAACAAGGTGCGCTGTACGCTTTGCTGTCCTTTGTCGTGAATATGTTGCGCTCTGTGCCTTTTATTATTTTGCTTATCGTCTTGATTCCGCTGACTTTGTTTTTAGTCGGCACATCGTTGGGGGTGGCAGGTACGATACCGCCTTTGGTGATTGGCACTACGCCGTTTTTCGCACGTTTGGTAGAGAACGTCTTGCGCGAGGTCGATAAAGGTATCATCGAAGCTTGTCAGGCGATGGGCGCGAAGACCTATCAAATCATTTTGCATGCTTTATTGCCGGAAGCATTACCGGGATTGTTGGCAGCGACGACCGTGACAACGATCGCACTGGTGTCGTATTCGGCGATGTCGGGTGTGATTGGCGGTGGTGGCTTAGGTGATCTGGCGCTGCGCTTTGGTTATCAACGGTTTCAGACCGAAGTCATGATTGTGACGGTGGCAATCTTAGTGATTTTGGTTCAACTGTTTCAGTGGTTAGGTGATGTCCTGGTGGCGCGCTTTAGTCGTAAATAAACACATCAATAAATCGTAACGAATTCTATAAAAAACAATCGAGATCTTATGTCCAAACTTATTTTCAAATCCCTACCAATTAATTTTAGTCAAAGTAGACGTCAACTTTTATCGCTAGCGGGGGCAGGCGTTTTGTTGTTGAGTGGCGCCGCTTATGCGCAAGACACCATTACGATTGCGGCAAATCCAGTTCCTCATGCGGAGATCTTGGAATTTGTGAAGCCGCAATTGGCCAAACAAGGCGTGACCTTGAAAATCAAAGTATTCACTGACTATATACAGCCGGCTGTACAAGTGAATGAAAAACATCTGGATGGCAATTACTACCTGACGCAACCGTATTTGAATGAGTTTAAGAAAAGTCATAAGAATGACTTGCAAGTGCCTCTGGTTAAAGTGCATGTGGAACCATTTGCCGGCTATTCAACAAAATACAAAAAACTCAGCGATTTGCCCAATGGTGCAACGATTGCGATTCCGAACGATCCGGCTAATTCTGGACGTGCGCTCATTTTATTGGCGAAGCAGGGCTTGTTGAAGCTGAAAGACCTCAATAATATTTCAGCGACTAAAAAAGATATCGTTGAGAATCCTAAGAATTTGAAATTTAAAGAATTAGAAGCGGCCACTTTGCCACGTATTTTGGGACAAGTTGATCTGGCTTTGATTAACACTAATTATGCGATAGAAGCCAAATTGAATCCCTTAAAAGATTCTTTGTTCATCGAAGATGCGAATTCGCCTTACGCCAATCTTTTGGTCGCACGTGAAGACAATAAGAATAGCCCAGCGTTTAAAAAACTCGCCGCTGCCTTGAACTCGCCTGAAGTGAAGAAGTTCATACAAGAGCGTTATAAAGGGGCGGTGGTGCCGGCGTTTTAAAAGTGATTGTTAGTTGTCGAGCTAGACTAAAAAGTTCACAGCAAACTGCGGATCTGCAAGTTCCCTCTCCCGCAAGCGGGAGAGGGCTAGGGTGAGGGTGGTTCAGCTTGTCGGGCGAAACCAGTGTCGCTAGTCATTAAAAGACTTGAACAGCAAGTGTTGTTCCCCATAGGGGGTAAGCAAAATTTACAATTAGCTGTAAGCCCGATTGATATTAGGTTGCCGCCCATTCAAGGGAGGGGGCAAGTAAGAAATACTCTTAGTTATTCGACTAAAACCCATCCCCATCCCGACCTTCCCCTTGAAGGGGAAGGAGCAAAGCAAGCGCCTTAGCAGTTTCGGGCAAACTTTTGATTAAGGCTAGCGCTTATGGGGTTTCACCCGCCCTACGAAAATCTACGCAATCTTGCCACGTGCCATCGGTGGATTCTTGGCAAAATACTTTTTAATCCCTTTCACAATCGCCTCCGCTAATTCATCCTGATAACCGTCATCCGTCAGGCGTGCCTCTTCTTCTGGATTAGAAATGAAGGCGGATTCGATCAAGATGCTAGGGATATCCGGTGCTTTTAGTACAGCAAAGCCAGCTTGTTCGACGGACGGCTTGTGCAGGCGATTGACGCCGGCAATTTCTTTCAGAACGACTTTGCCCAATTTCATACTATCGTTGATCTGGGCTGTG
>CAUPNA010000113.1:0-15232 GCA_963512475.1 uncultured Undibacterium sp. | reverse complement strand
TGCTGGATTGGGTTCTATATTCCGCAATCTCACGCGCGATTTTTGCATCTAAAAATGACAAACGGAGCAAGTGAATAATTAAAGCGCACAGGCCAGTAGGAATCGCCCACAATCCTATCGCGAGGGGTTCCACATTGCTGATACCGTTTTCTTTGAGAAATCCACTCATGAGCAACACCGCACCAAAAGCAATAAAGATGTCTTCGCCAAAAAACAAGGCAACATTATCGCAAGCGGCAGCGTGCGCTGCGATGCGGTCGCGTAAGGCTTCTGGTAAGTCGCCGTATTGACTGATCGCGGCTCCTTCAGCCATAGGAAATAATAACGGACGCACTGTTTGTGCCTGACCGCCAAGGCTAATCAAACCCAGCGAACAGGTGAACTGACGGACGACCATGTACAGCATCAATATGCGTCCTGTCGTAGCACTACGGATGCCAGCAACCCAGTCTTGTGCTCTTTCTTTGAGTCCGAATTTTTCCAACAAAGCGATGATAGGTAAAATTAAAATGATGCTGGCAAGTTGTCGGCTACTCATAAATTTTTCACCAAAGGTTTCCAGTAGTAAGGCGAAATCCATACCGACGGCCAGACCAGTCGCCAAACCAGCACTGACGACGACCAACAAGGGATTAAATTTAAAAGCGAAGCCCATAACAATAATGGGAATGCCGACTAGCGGAAGTAAAGTTGTTAAGTCCATCTGGGTCTCCGTGGGTCTCTGTGGATATTGCTATTTTTTGATTTATTTTTTGGTTTCGTTGTTGCTGAGTACAAATTACAAATTACTTAAAGCTTTGCTCGGGTTGGTGACTTTGATACCACGTTCGTCAAATGCTGCTCGCAATGCTTGTATTGTTGCCAGAGCATGTGCCCCATCACCATGCACGCAGATGGTCTCTGCCTGTACTTTGATTAGGTCTCCGTCAGCGGAAAACAGCTGCTGGTTTTCTATCAGTTGTAAGCTTTGCGCGACGGCTTCGTCAATATCGTCTATGCAAGCGTTTGCTTGAGAGCGTGGCACCAAGCTGCCATCTGATCGATAGCGCCGGTCTGCAAATGCTTCGCTAATGACTTGCAATCCCGCGGCTTGTGCTCGTGCGACTAATGGACTACCTGCGAGTGCAACTAGGCTGAGCTGAGGTGCGATGTCTTTTATGACCTGAATGATGATGTCAGCCAGAACAGGGTCGAATGCTGCTTGATTGTATAGAGCGCCGTGTGGTTTTATGTGCTGTAGTTGCGCGCCTTGTTCCATCGTAATCCGCATCAAAGCACCTATTTGATCGCGTAGGTCTTGCATCACATAGTCGTAGGGTGGCGTTTGAATTTTTCGGCCAAAATTTTCTCTATCCACGAAGCTGGGATGCGCGCCGATCGCAACACCATATCGTTGCGCGAGTTGAACCGCGACACGCATACTGTCGTCGTCACCTGCATGCCCACCACAGGCGATATTGGCTGAGCTGACCAGTGCCAATATTTGCGCATCGCAACTGGCGCCTTCGCCTAAATCCGCATTTAAGTCGATAGAAAATGAGCTTAAAAGTAGATGCTGTTGATTTGCTTGTAGTTCAGGCATGAATAATCCAGTCGATTCGAGAGAATTCTCTTCGCCATTTTTCTTGCGCCAAAATTGCGGTGTCGTTTTCTACTGGAATAAAACAAAAACTGTGACCTGGTGGTGTCTGTGCCACTTTCCACAAATCGGCTTCAATCACGCAAGCAATTTTCGGATAACCGCCGGTTGTCTGCGCATCGGCCAATAAGATGATGGGTTGTCCGTTCGGCGGTACTTGCACCACACCAGGGAAGACGCCGTGTGATAGCAAATCTTGCGACACCGTACGTTCTAAAACGAGGCCTTGCAAGCGGCAGCCCATACGATTACTTTGTGGGCTGAGTTTCCAAGCTTGTTGCCAAAAGTGTTGGCGTGCGGCTGGGCTGAATTGTTCATATTCTGGACCGGGAATGGCGCGAATTTCTGGTGACCAGATACGCTGTTGGACACCTAGTGATTTTTGCAAATTCTGTGGAGGACCTAATTCGAGGACATCACCCGACTTTAAGGCACGACCTTGATACCCGCCGAAGCTCGCTTGCAAGTCAGTCGAACGCGATCCCAATACTTGGGGAACTTCTATGCCGCCATCAATCGCCAGATACGCTCGCGCTTCTTTGAGTGCGCCAGCTAATCGCAGAAATTGACCTGCTTTCGCAAAGTGACGCCATGCCTTGGCGACGGATATACCGTCGAGCTGAGCGCCAAAATTGGCACCGCCTATGGCAAACCAACTATCGCGTTGAAATTGAATTTCTACCGGTCCGATCACGATTTCTAAACCCGCACAATGCACCTTATTGCCGACCAGCTTATTCGCCAGCATCAGCGAATATGGGTCGAGTGCACCACTTTGACTAATCCCCAAGTGCCGTTGACCGTGCCGCCCCAAATCTTGTACCGAGGTTTGTATGCCGGCTTTGAGTACGCGCAACTGAGATAGCTGATTATCCTTGCTAATAGCTTCGGTTGCGTTTGCCTCGTGGGGTGAGCTGATAGCCATAGGAATTGAGCCTGTGCTAATGGAAATGGATATGTTCGGCAACAAAACGTATGCTATCACCAGGTTGCAATAGCGTTGGCGCGGCCTCTTTTGGATCAAAGAGTTTGAGTGTCGTATGACCAATCAATTGCCAGCCGCCGGGGCTAGCAGCAGGATAGATGCCAGTTTGTTTGCCACCGATTCCGACTGAGCCTGCCGGCACACGCAAGCGTGGCTCGGCGCGCCTCGGCGTCGCCAAACTTTCAGGCAAGCCACCGAGATAGGCAAAGCCGGGTTGGAAACCTAAAAAATATACGACATAGTTGGCAGCACAATGTCGTTTGACAACGTCTTCAAGTGATAGCTGACAATGCTCTGCAACGAATGCTAAGTCCGGGCCGAAATCGCCGCCATATTGCACTGGAATGGCGACTTCACGACCGCCCTGGAAATTGTCTTTGCTACGCTGAAACAAGTCCTTCAATGTGCGCAAAATGTCGTCGGAAGAATACAGTAGCGGATCAAAGATCGCTGTCAGATTATTCATGCCTGGCACGATGTCAATGCAGAGATTGAGATCTCGCAATTGCTGCGCCACATGCCATATTTTTTTCTGAGAAATCAGATCAATCTTGTCTGTGCGCGCTTGCATAACGACAGCACGTTCGCCCAGACAATAAAAGGACATAAGTGGCGCAAACATTTTATTCCCGCGCTTTAAGTTAGGATGGTCATTGCAAGCCTAAGTTTCGAACGTATTAAAGGTATCAAACTTACCAGCGGAAACCGACTTTGATGCTCACTGTGTCGTTGTCACCTGTACGATCCAGCTCTGCACCCAGATTCACCAAACCCAAATTGGCGTTAATGCCTGCGAACAGTTTATTCGCTGTTGGCGATACTTTTTGTAGACCACCGACGTTCGGCGTAACAGCGCCCCAGACACGACCGATGCCTACGTAGGGTGTGAACATGACGAAACCTTTAGACGCTAACAATTCCACACTTTTAGTATTTGCAGAAAATTGGCTAACGCCGGATAACTTGGTGTAAGCGCCACGAATCGCAACAGCAGGCATAGCAACGCCTCCTTCGATCAATGCATAGCGTGCTTCCATACCGAATAACTTGATATCAGAATCAGGCACTGCGCTGAGCGACGCGCCTACATCGATATTGAATGGCAAACCTTTGTGCACGTGAATCTTAGGTACAAACAAAGTCGAAACATCCGCACCGGCTTTTTTCCAGACTGCGCTATTGCCTAATTGCGTGGAACTCAATTCGCCACCGATATCAAAACCCGTGATGCCTAAGGGCGCTGCTGGCGTTACACCTTTGTAGCTGCTAACAGAAGTGAAGTCAGTCGCGAAGCGATGGAATTCGCTTTGGTTCAAGGTCTTCAGTTGTGTGAAATCAGTACCGGCAAACACCGGTGTTGCTACACCAGCAATCACACTAGTGACCAAGCAAACGCACGCGGTTTTGAAAATCTGTTTAGCTATCATTGTTACTCCAAAAAAGTGAATGTTGCTATGCTTTGCCAGTCTAGTGAGGGCAGCAACAAAGGTAAAGCACTGATTTTACCTTGCGCGGGTGATTCCACCTAGTACCAAGGTTAGCAACCAGACCGTGAATCTCCGAATCAGTTGAAACTACATGTCGTTACCAAGTTCAAAAGCTTGAGATTTGGCAGGGATAATGACTTCGGTTTTGCCTGCAAGTTCGAGATGTTTGGCAAAAATATGCATCACATCTTCTTCGCCGTGAACCAAGAAAGTCTTTTTCGCATGCGTTTGCTTATGCCAAGCCAGCAATTCGTCCCGGTCTGCATGCGCCGAAAATCCATTGATAGTATAAATGTTGGCATTCACAGAAAAATCTTCACCGAGAAAGTAGACGCTACGTGCGCCATCGATAATCTTGCGCGCCAAGGTACCATGAGCTGCGAAGCCAACAAAGATCACACTAGAATTTTTGCGCCACAGATGGTGTTTGAGATGATGCCGCACTCGACCTCCCGTGCACATGCCAGAGCCAGCCATAATGACCGCACCGCTATTGATACGATTAATCGCCATGCTATCGGCGAGATCGCGCGTGATATGCAAATTCGATAAATGAAATGGATCTGTACCTTGCTTAAACAGGGTCGCACTTTCTTCATCGTAGCACTCAGGATGTTGACGAAAGATTTGGGTCGCAGAAATGGCCATCGGAGAGTCTAAGAACACATGCATAGAGGCCGATAAAATGCCTCGTTCTACGCCTTCACGCAGATACCAAAGGATTTCTTGCGCACGTTCCAATGCAAAGGTCGGAATGATGACATTGCCACCATGCGCAAAAGTATGGTTGATGGCTTGGTAAAGTTCTGCTACCGAATCGTCTAAGGAACGATGTAAGCGATCGCCGTACGTCGTTTCCATGACTACGATATCGGCCTTGGGTGGTACCGCAGGATCACGCAAAATTTTTCTGCCATCACTCCCCAGATCCCCAGAAAACAAAACACGAACATGTTTGCCTTCTTCTTTTAAATCCAGATAGACGCAGGCTGAGCCTAAGATGTGGCCTGCTTCGTAGAAGGTCGCACTGATTCCTTTTGAAATATGGATACTGTGTTCATATTTTGCCTCGCGGCCAAAAAAGTCAAAGCAGCGAGTGGCGTCATAAAGGTTGTATAAAGCGTCTGGCGGCGGGGCATCGCTGTGTCGGGCAAATTTTTTTGCTTGAAATTTTGCTTCAGATTCTTGCAGGTGGGCGGAATCGAGTAAGACTAAGCGAGCTAAATCTTTGGTGGCTGAAGTAGAAATAATTTCGCCACGAAAACCGCGCTTTACCAACAAAGGCAAGCGTCCGCAATGATCGAGATGGGCATGTGTTAGCAGGACATAATCGATTTCACTCGCGATAAAGCCAAAGTCCTCCGCGTTCTCTTCGGATAAATTTCGCCCACCTTGAAACATGCCGCAGTCGATTAATATCTTTTTGCCCGCGCATTGAATTAAGTGGCAAGAGCCTGTGACATCCTTATCTGCGCCATGAAATGAAATTCTCATTACGTCTCCTCGTTGGATTTTTTAATGCCAGTTGAGTGTAGTCTGGCTTTTCACAAGCGACCTTGATCTTGCACAGAGAATGCAAGGGCGTGTCTCGTCCTAGACTTTCTGTTTATTCGCCAGCGCCTGCTTTCGCAAATTTTGCAGGCTCGCGCCCGGTGTAATTAAATTGCCGTCGTATCGAAGTTCTATCAAAGCGGGTAAATTCTTTTCCCGCGTATGCGCCAATGCGCGAGTTAAAGCGGGTGCAAAGTCTGCCGTTTTTTCTACCACCTCACCAGCAGCGCCAAAAGCCCGCGCTAAGGCGGCGAAATCAGGGTTGTGCAATTGGGTGCCCGATACGCGACCAGGAAACTCTTTTTCCTGATGCATGCGTATCGTGCCGTACATACCGTTGTTGAACACCAAAATAATGACACCCGCCTGATATTGCACAGCGGTGGCCAGCTCTTGCCCATTCATCAGATATTCGCCATCGCCGGCGAATACAACCACCGTGCGTTCTGGCTGCACAATTTTGGCGGCAATCGCAGAGGGCATGCTGTAGCCCATTGCGCCTGAGGTGGGCGCCAATTGGGTACGGAAACCGCCATATTGGAAATAGCGATGCGCCCAAGTCGCGTAATTGCCCGCGCCATTGGTGATAATCGTGTCGACAGGGCAGGCTTGTTGGATGCTGCGTACGACTTGCCATAAATTTAGTGGCGCTTGTTCTTGGGCAAAGATGGCGGGCTCGGTTTGCCACGCGGCTAATTCTGCTTTGGCCTCGGTGACCGTGTTGTGCCAGATATCGCTGCTGACCGGTGCCATATTACTTAGGACTTCGGCGATTTGCGGCATGCCGCTATTGATCATTAATTCGCCCTGATACACTCGGCCTAATTCCAAAGCGTCGCTATGAATGTGTATCAATTTTTGTTTTGGAACAGGCGCGTCCAGTAAGCTGTAGCCGCTGGTTGTCATTTCGCCTAAGCGTGGGCCTATTGCCAAAATCAGATCGGCATCCTTAACGCGTTGCGCTAATTTAGGGTTAATGCCGATACCAATATCGCCTATGTAGTTAGGATGCGTATTCGGTAATAAGTCCTGAAAGCGAAAAGCACAACCTGCGGGTAAATGATTCGCCTCGATGAAGTGCGTGATGTTGGCACAGGCTTCTGCATTCCAGCCGCCACCACCTAAAATCACGAGAGGCCGTTGGGCTTGCGTCAAATAATTTCTGATCTGTGCCGTTTGTGCTAGCGAAGGAGAGGCTTGAATCGCTGTATAGGAACGGGTGTCAGCAACATTGGCTTGCGCCGCCAAACAGTCTTCCGGTAAGGCGAGCACGACAGGTCCTGGCCGGCCACTGGTCGCGACTTGAAATGCATGCGCAATGTATTCAGGGATACGGTCAGCACGATCGATTTGCGCCACCCATTTCGCCATCGTCCCATACATGCGTCGGTAATCGATTTCTTGGAATGCTTCGCGTTCAACAAAATCATTACCAACCTGGCCGACGAATAAAACCATTGGTGTGGAATCTTGTTGCGCCGTATGTACACCTATCGCAGCATTTGTCGCACCCGGACCGCGTGTGACAAAGCAAATTCCGGGTTTGCCTGTCAATTTGCCGTAGGCTTCCGCCATAAAAGCAGAGCCACCTTCCTGCCGGTTAATGATGAAACGGATAGGACTATCATGCAGAGCATCCAGCACGGGCAAATAGCTTTCACCAGGCACACCAAAAATAAATTCCACACCATGCACTTGCAGTGCGTCGACGACTAATTGACCACCAGATCGGGATGTATTCATAGAGACTTTAAATTGTGAAGATGAATAAAGATGCAAAAGCGATACGCTAACAGATTAGTAGATATTTCGACAAATTGAATGCAAACGCTTGATACCACTCATTCTTGATTGAGCTGCCGTATTTTGAGAATGGTTTTTTTGCTACTTTTGGAGGATGTACTCCAAAATTCTACTTTTCAGAATGAAACGCTTGCGTGTGATAGGCTTTTTCACTATCTTTTACCGGTGGAAAAAACACAGTCAATCAAAAAATAATTTTTTGAGATGATATTTAAAAAATCTAGGAGACACCAATGAATTTCGTATCAATGACCAAGCGCCGCTTGGCGCTGTTTAGCCTCGCCTGCGCGGCTTTCTTATCGGCTCCTGCACTTGCCGATACGGTGACCGTTTCAGGGGTCAAACTTGAAGACACGGCACAAGTGAGCACGCAAACCTTAAAGCTAAACGGCGCTGGTGTACGTTATAAAGTGTTTTTTAAAGTGTACGTCGCTGCACTTTACTTACCAGAGCAAAAATCGACAACACCAGAGGTTCTGGCCTTGCCTGGCGCCAAACGCGTGACCTTGGTGATGTTGCGAGACTTGAGTAATGATGACTTGGGTCAGCGTTTCATGGATGGTTTGAGAAATAATTTGGATATCACAGAACGCTCCAAATTTATTAAGCATATGATCACATTTGGTCAAATGTTTTCCTTGGTGCCGGTATTGAAGAAGGGTGATATTTTGACATTTGACTGGATTCCAGGCACTGGCATTGTTTGCCAGTTTAATGGTCAAAAAGTAGGCGAAACAATCAACGATGCCTTATTTTATAACGCCGTTTTAAAGATATGGATAGGTAATGTGCCAGCTGACGAAGCTTTGAAACAAAAGATGTTGAATGTGAAGAGCTAATTCTAGTGTGCATAAGTTGCAAATTGATCAAACTTAGGTAGGCTCATCAAACACCGCTCCGGCGGTGTTTTTTTATGTGCTGTTAAAAATAGCTTTTAATGTATTGAAATGCGAGCTCTCTATCGATAGATCGAGTCGCGCTGTGCAAACTGGTACAATAGCGCCCGAAGCAGGCCAGACAATCGCTGGTTGCCGTGTTCACACGGTGACGGGAGGAAGGTCCGGACTCCATAGAGCAGGGTGACGGCTAACGGCCGTACGTTGAAAGCCGAGGCGCAAGCTGAGGTATAAGGCGAGGAATAGGGCCACAGAGACGAGCGTATTTAGTTACGGTGAAACGCGGTAACCTCCACCCGGAGCAATTTCAAATAGGCACGCGTTGAGGTGGCTCGCTGAGCGTGCGGGTAGAAAGCTTGAGCGGCGGAGTAATCCGTCGCCTAGAGGAATGATTGTCATAGCACGATGCAGCAATGCAAAGCGCCGTAACAGAATCCGGCCTACCGGCCTGCTTCATTTTTTCGCGATCTTGTTTCGAGCAAGATCCACTGTGTCCTTATTCGTAAGTCCCATCGTCAGAATCCCCTTATTTTGTATTCATCTAGTCGAAATATCCTCGAACTAATGGCGTTTTACGATGTCGTACCTCATGTTTGTTGGTACTCTGCAAATGCAGTGATACACTTCAATTCAAATAGATTTTCCCTATATATTGTTCTGCGTAAGCTGTGGGTAGCGATCTTTTGATATCTGAGGGTTATCAATATTTGAAATTGATCAATCTGACCCAGATCGTGACTATGCAAAACTGGCTGAGATTGACTCGCAGTCCTTATTGATTCAGGAAGAGGTGAAACATGGCAGGAAGTACGAAGAAGGGAGAAGCTTGGGAAGTTCCCGTTTGGGCATTGTTAAGCTGCGTTTTTCTCATTGTTTCCGTTATTGTTTCACAAACTTGGTGGTCCATCGTTCAGGACAAAAACTTGACCTTGGCAGCCGCAAATCGTAACAGTCTGCTCAGTGTCAGAATTTTAGAAGAACATGCCAATCGTGTGTTGAGCGACACCTCGCGAGCAGTCATGGCGGTGAGTGACGAGTTACAGGGCAAAAATGAAGCAGTGGCACGTGACGAGGCGCAGGCACGCCAGGTTTTAAGCAATCAACGACGTGATTCACAGTTCATTTACGCACTTTCCTTAATTGATCATAAGGGTATCTTGTGGGCTTCTTCCTTGCGCTTCCCGATAGAGACGATGGATGTGTCGACACAGACACACATTGCGGATTTGAATAAACCAGCGAATGCCTATCAACGCAGTGTGGTTATTGGTCAACCATTCACCATAAAAAAAACGAATCAACACCTTCTTCCAATGGCACGTAATCTATTCGATGCCAGCGGCCGTCCCACAGGACAGGTGCAGGCTGATATCAATCTATCTTATTTCCAAGAATTCTATGAGCGTGTCGCAAAAGATGCGGGCGCAAAAATCTCTCTTTACGATAAGGAGGGAAAGTTGATCGTCCAAACGCTCAATACCGTCGCTGCTGTGCAGAATCAGAACATTGATACGGTGGTGGCACAAAGTATACAAAATAGTTTTTCTGAAAATGGTCGAGTAGAAAATTCCATGATAGACAGCGGTCAAGTGATGACTTATACCTATCTGAAAATGAATGATTTTCCACTGGTCGTCGTGTTTGGTCGAGATGTAGATACGACGCTTTTAGAGTGGCGTAAACGGGTAGAACAAAAGTTGTTGATCGCGATGATATCGATCAGTTTCACTTTGTTGCTGGCCTATTGGTTGTATCGCAAGGTCAATAACTTACGTTTGTCTCGGAGCAAATTAAGTGAGAGTGAACGCCGTTACCGTATGTTGTTTCAGGACGCGCAAGATGGCATTTTATTGATCGATAAATCCTACAATTTTGTGGATGGCAATCAGAACGCTTTAGAAATGTTAGCGGTTGATAGCAAAGCTGATTTTTTGATGCTTGATATCAGTGAATTTTCTGCTGATCTTCGTTACACGCAACCTACAGTTGCCGCAAAAAAAGCCGAGGCGATTAAGAAATTTGTTGATTTGGCTTTTAAAGGCAAGGTACAAAAATTTGAATGGATTGCGCATAGACGAGGGAAAGACTGGTACAGCGAAGTGACTTTGAGCAGAGTCAAAATCGCCGCTGAACCTATGGTATTTTGTGTGATGCGCGATATCTCACTACGCAAACATGCGGAGCGCTTGTTGCAAGGGCAAAATCAATTATTGCAATTGATAGGCAGTAGCGAAAGCTTGGAGTCTATTTTGATCGACACCTGTCATTTCGTGGAGCGTAATAATCCACATTGGCATTGCGGCGTGCAGCTACTGTCGATAGATCAAAAAGTATTTACACAAACGATAGGAGACCACTTCCCTGAGATTTTACGTCGACAACTGACAGAAGCGCCGGTTTGCCTTGGGAATGGTGTTTGGAGTGAGGCCGTAGTTGATGTTGTACCGGTGTGGACACAAGACATTCCTCGTTCCCCATCGATGGAGTTCATTGCACAGCGCAAGTTACTGGCAAATTATGCCGCAGTGGGTTCATGGCCGATCATGGGAAAAACGGGATTAATACTCGGTACTTTCACCTTGTTTTCTGAGTCAACCGCTGCGCTAAGTAATGAAGATTTGAGCTTGATTAGTATTGCCACGGATGTCTCTAGTATCGCGATTGAGGGCAAGCGTGCCGAAGAAAAGGCGATACGATTGGCGCACTACGATGATGTAACCAAATTGCCAAATCGGTTTTTGCTTAGTCAGTATTTAGCTAAGGCCCTGATTTATGCCGAAGATACGGATGGTAGCCTAGCGGTGTTATTGCTTGATCTGGATCGATTTAAAGCGATTAACGATAGTTTCAATCATGATGAAGGCGATAAAGTATTACGTAACATCGCAGAGCGACTTAAGGCCGCACTATCAGAATCTGACACGATCGCCCGGGTGGGCGGCGATGAATTCATGTTGTTGTTGGACCGTTATAAAACGCCACGCGAATTGACTGATATTGCCGACAAACTATTGCTAGCGGTAGCAATGCCATTTGAAATTAATGGGCAAGAATTACAAATCAGCGCCAGCATAGGCATCGCGGTGTTTCCGCAAGATGGTGTAGAAGCTCAGTCATTGATGAAAAATGCTGAGATCGCCATGTATCGCGCCAAGCATAATGGTAAAAATAATTACCAGTTCTACGATGCGAATATGAATGTGCACACGATAGAGCGCCTAGCGTTTGAAGCGCAGCTTAGACGGGCTTTGGATAATCGTGAATTTATTGTGTATTACCAACCTAAAGTCAGCGTTGTGACTGGAAAAATTGTGGGTGCAGAAGCGCTGGTGCGTTGGAACCATCCTGAGAATGGCATCATTCTACCTTCGCAATTTATCAGCCTCGCGGAAGAAGCTGGTCTAGTCAGTAAGATGGGCTTGCAAGTGCTGGATATGGTTTGTCGCGACATTTCGCACATTAAAACGATGAACACCGAATTAGGGCGGGTCGCGATTAACTTGTCGGGCGCCCAGTTTAATGATGATTTCCTATTAGATGAACTGCAGAAAGTCATTGAATTCTGGAAGGTTCAACCGCAGGACATAGAATTCGAAATCACCGAGAGTATGGTGATGAATAATCACGAGCAGGCGATTCAACACATGGATGGTTTGAATGCTGCCGGGTATACCTTGTCTATCGACGATTTTGGAACGGGTTATTCTTCGCTCGCTTATTTAAAACGTTTCCCAGTGACTAGTTTGAAAATTGACCGGTCGTTTATCCAAGATATGCCTGGCGATTCAAACGACACCGCGATCGTATTGGCGATTGTCGCGATGGCAAAGACCTTGGGTTTAAAAGTGGTGGCAGAGGGCGTGGAAAATGCCACGCAATTGGAGACGCTGGTATCTTGCCAGTGCGATGAATATCAGGGATTTTACTTCTCGAAAGCGGTACCCGTTGAAGCTTTTATTGAATTATTGGAGCGGCAAGATAGAGCTTGAATGCCCGTTCAAGGAAGCCTGAACTCTCAGGCTTAAGTCGTGGCCTTAAGTCGTGGCCTTAAGTCGTGGCCTTAAGTCGTGGCCTTAAGGCGGGAAACTAATACAGCGCATATAAGCTTGCTCTAGAGTTTCTGCTGCATATTCTTCACGACAAGCTTGCGGACTACCGACAAAACGCAATTGGCCTTCATGCAAAATCGCCATTCGGTCACAAATGCCCTCGACATCAGCCAAAGCATGTGAGCTGAAAAACAGCGTACCACCTTGTTCGCGCAATGCCTGTAGTCGGGCGCGCAATAAAGCGCGCGCTTTGGGATCAAGCCCACTCATAGGTTCGTCCAACACATAGAGTTTTTTCTGCGCCAGAAAGCAGGCGGCTAAGCCCAGCTTTTGGGTCATGCCTTTGGAGTACGAACGCACAGGTTTGGTCAAAGCTGATAAATCCAAATCGAGCTCGTGTAAAGCTTGTTCTGCTGCCTGGGTTTGATACGGAATATTCTGTAAGCGCAGCATGTAAGTCAAAAAATCTTTACCGGTCAAATAATACGGCGGCATAAAGCGTTCAGGCAAAAAAGCCAAAGGCTCACGCGCTTGAGTCAGGCGGTTGCTTACACCGAAGATATTTATTGTGCCTTGATCCACCGCGCAAAAATCTAACAGGCATTTTAACAGCGTGGTTTTACCTGCACCATTCATACCAACCAAACCAAAAAACTCGCCTTGTGCGATCTCAAGGTCGATGGATTTTAAGACCGTTTTTTTTTCGTAGTTTTTGACGACTTGCTGTAAGTGGATGGCGGCGTGGGTCATGGTGGCGATAGGCGCGGAAAATAATTTAACGACGCATCATAGCATTGCGAATGAGGTCATGTAAGTTGAAGGTAAATCGATGACGGCAAATTTTACACAAAAAAAAGCCGGAAAACTTCTTCCGGCTTTTTTAAAAAACGAGTGGGACTTTACTGTAAGCGGCGGCAAAGTGTCCAGGTTGTGGCGGCTGCTTCGTTGTATACAACGCCTCCAGGAGCGCCCGCAACTGGGTTAAAATTCGGTGCTGCATTTGCTGCGCCGCGTAAATCACCAATATTGTTGCCAATGTTAGTTGCGGGTAAAGGGCCGTCTACAATTGTATCAATACCAGACGCTTGCTTATGGCTCAAATTAGATACACAAACTGCTGGACCACCACCCGGCAAGGCATAAGGAGCAGTTGCAGCGCCAATCGAACCACCAGTACCTGCGCGCGGTACTGCGTTGAGACCGACTGCTGTTGACACGCCTGAAAAGAAGCTAGAAGCACGCAAAGCTTGCCACATCGCCAGATGTTCGCCCACTGGGCCTGCTACACCGAAAGTATTCGCTACTGGTAATGCAAGCACGCCACTGGCATCACCACCAGCCGTGACAGCCCATCCACGTGCTGTTGCAGTTGCGATCAATTCATCACCAGGCAAAGCACGATAACGGTCAAAATAACCAGTAAATGCGGTAGATACACCACGCATATCGGTCACTACCGATTTAATACGAGAATTTTCTATCAATTCCTGGCCTTTCAATACACCACCCAGCAATAAGCCGATGATGACCAGAACGATAGCGATTTCAATCAAGGTAAAACCTGATTGTTGAGATTTGATTTGTTTCATACAGACTCCATGATTAATACAAAAAACGACAAGAACTTCAATTAAAACTATTTGCGCAGTCTAAGTTACCACAAAGAAAAATCGACGCAAGATGTCTAATTTATTTACATGTGGCAATATTTTATTTGAATCGCGTACAATAATCTTATTGCCAATATTAATTAGAAATACTACTTTGCAATGTGAGCGATTCTTTCTTTACTAGTTTGATCACAAACGACAAGCGATCACTATCGCTTTGACTAACGCTGAGTGTAGCGCCGCAGCTCTCTAGTAAATGTTTGGCTTGATATAAACCTATGCCCAAACCATTCGGACTCATACCCCAGAATGGTTCAAATAAACGCTCTATTTTTGGCATCGCTGGCGTGTCTTCAGAAGCTATCGTAATGACGACCTTGTCAATTTGCTCGCTGATACTTATTTTTACCAAAGGTTTGGCGCCACCCAAGCGTAAATGCAGGTCACTATAATTCTTAAGTATATTTTCTAATGCACCTTCCAGACTGGTCTCGGCAATATCGATTTGCGCCGAGCCTGAGATGTCGGCATGTAATTGATATAAATTCACTAGCGAACTGAGTAGCGCTTTCAATTCGACGGTGCGAATTATTTCATCTTGAGGCTGGCCTAGCGTCAAGGTTTGCACGATGCGGTCCGCCCGTTGTCGCATTAAGGGCGCGGCGTTGCTCAAATAATTCAGTACTTGTAGCTCTTTACCTGCGGGCACATTAGCCAATTGATCCGCCATCAATTGAATAAACTGCGCGACATTTTTCATATCATGCTGCAGGAACAGGGTGAGTTTGGACATTTGCGCCAGCGTGGCATCGATCGCACCTGCCTTGATCCACATATCGCTCCGCAAGAGTAAGAGAAAAGTTTCGATCAGCGTGGCATCAAAGTATTTTTTCTCGCCACGATGGTTTTGAAAAAACTCTATGATCAAATGCATTTCGCCTATATGGATTTCTTGCTTGACGGGTTTGCCGCGATGTACACCTTCTTGCGCTTGAATGACAATGCCAAACCAGTCACATTTCCAACGTAGGCCAAGCAATCCCGCGCTTTCTAACAACGGCCAGGCGTGTTGTAACAAGGCAGGTGCGTCAAATTTAAGTTCTTCATTCAGACGTATCAAGGCCAGATTGTGCTTACTGGAGCTGCGTACCTGCCACCACAAGTAGGCGAGCACCAAACCTATAGTCGCACCAATAATGATAAGTAGGGGAT
>CAUPNA010000112.1:0-15298 GCA_963512475.1 uncultured Undibacterium sp. | reverse complement strand
TGCACTTGAAGAAACGCAAGATAGTTTGTTTATTGTGATGGAATTAGTGACGGGTGTTCGCTTCTGTGACTGGATAAAGGAACATCACGGCAAGGATCGTTTGATTCTCGGACATGTGTTGCAGCTCGCGAGAGCAATGCAAGAAGCCCACGCTGCAGGATTGATACATGGCAATATCAAGCCGTCAAATTTGATTATTGATGGTTCCGGAAAAGTACGTATTTTGAATTTCGGATTAGTCAATCAACATGAAGGATACCCATCTGACATGCCTGATTTTGCGGATACTCATAACAGTATTCCGTACATGGCTCCAGAGCGCTTTGCTAATCCAACGGCGACAGCTGCCGGCGATGTTTTTGCTTTGGGAGTCATTTGGTATGAAATGCTCAATGGCGTATTGCCTTACGCTGAACTGTATGGATTAGCTCTGGTTGCGGCTCAAGTCCAAACTAACTCAGAGCAGTGGCCGTGGTCAAAATCGATCGCCACTGGACAGGAAAAATTAATCTTGAGCATGACCGACAGAGACGCTGGGAAGCGTATTAGTAGTGCGCAAGTCGTGACCGAGATTAAATCTCTGACAGCGAACGATCCGCTTTCAAATAGTTCTGCCTCGTTAGATTTGGCGGTGCTGCGTGAACAAATTGCGAAAAGAGATCAACAAAGGCGGCGCAATTTGGTGGTGATGTTCGTTCTGTTACTTGGTCTCAGTGGAATTGGTGCATGGCAGAGTAAGCTATATTGGCCGCAGATTGCTAAGGCAATTAAACCTTATTCCGAGTCGCGTGAAATGGAGCAAGGTATCGCACTTTTGACCCAACACATGTATAGGCCAGATCTATCAAAATTGGATGCCGCGAGTGAGCATTTTTTGAATGTGTTGGAGCGCACACCCGAACATGCAGCAGCTGTGGCCTACATGTCCATCGTTTATTTGTCTCGTTATCATGCAGAAAAACGCGATGAAATATGGCTGCAAAAAGCCAAGGCAAGTGCGCAACAAGCGATGAATTTGAATCCTGATCTGGCGATTAGTCTGGTGGCCGATGCGAAGATTTTACACTGGCATCATAAATTGGATTTGGCATTGGAAGCGGCAGATAAGGCTTTGGTTTTGGAACCGAAAAATTTATTTGCGTGGCATACCAAAATGAGTTCATTGTTCGAATCAAATCGCTATGGTGAGGCAATTGCTTGGGCTGAGCAAGGCGCTAAAATTTTTCCCGAGGACAGATTCTTACTCGATATGAAAGGCGGCACTCATCTTGCGCAGCATGATTATAAGTTGGCTGAAACAGCATTGCGTATGAGCTTGACACGCCAGCCTGATTCAGCAAATGGTTATGCGCTATTAGCGCAGGCAATAGAATTGCAGGGCCGTGCTCAGGAAGCGCTGCAGGTGATACAACAAGGTTTGCAAGTGCGACCAAACGCCTATTTGTATGCGACTTTAGGAAATATTAAATTTAAACAGGGTGATTTTGAGGCGGCGGCCGCCGCATTTGCAAATGCGGCATCACCGGAGCGAGGCGTAACAGGCAGTTACTTCCGCTGGTTTGAATTGGCAGAGGCTTTAATGTGGGTGCCTGGAAGAGAGAAAGAAGGTATCGCGGCCTATGAAAAGGCTAAAAAATTATTGGAAATCCGTTTGAATCGTTCGCCTGATGACGAGGTATTGTTAAGTGAGATGAGTATGATACTGGCGCGCTTAGGTGATTTTTCCCAAGCCAAGGTTTTGGCGCTACAGGCTTTGAAAATCGCACCTGATCACCCTGAACGATTATTTTTTTCAGGTTTGACTTTTGAACTAATTGGTCAAAGAGAGCTTGCCTTAGATGCTATTTTGAAAGCAAAGAAACGGGGCTTTTCATTACAAAGAATTGAAACGCATCCAATTTTGAGAGGCTTGCGTAGCGATTCGCGTTATAAATAGTAGGGGTAGTGGTTGCTGATGATTGTCGTAGCACGCAAGTCGGTCGAATGCTGATTCGTAGATTGGTGAATTTTATTGATACTGAAGAATAATTTTCGATATGACGAAATATGAGTACAACTAACTACGCCAAAATACGATTTATCTCTTATTCGATTCCAACCGGACCTAAGTTGATCGCAGTAGGCACAGATGTTTACATAGGTAATGCTGATACCCAAAAAGATATTGCAGCGCGTATCGACCATGACCACAGGGTTGCCATTGTCATCATGACCTTGATCTAGCCAGCGCTTCAGTGTCTTCGCTTCGACTGACGGAGCGCGCCCCTCTTCTGGCTTAATCAAAGGCATGCGCATTGTGATGATTTTCGGCTTAATTTTTACCAGTAACTTTGTGAATGGCTGTTGGTCAGAGAAACTCTCTTTAGTCACGATATCGGCAAAGCGAGCGTCACTGTGTAACTAGTCCAAGTAGGCGTCAATTTCATGGCGCAAACCAGCCAAAAACATATTGATCCTTCAGGTGTCAACAGAACCGTGCCTTTTAGATTTAGTTCTTGGCAATTGGCGGTAAACTCAGGCCGTTTTTCTGTTGTATCGTTGAAGGTGATGAATTTGTAGGCTGAGATGTTTACGTAGGGTGTAGTTGCAGATTGCCCGGGGAACTTTACTAAAGAAATTAATTAAGTCTTTGATTCTTCAGCATTACAAGGCGAAAGTGCAGCTAAAGTCATGTCCGCCGCACATGTAACAGAGAGAGCTAAATCTGAGTATGTATAAAAAATGAAGTGCTTAACGAAAACTGGTAGGTGATTTAGTTTCGATCTTTGCACCTTTTATCTTGCGAAGTTTAAGTGTCGTTGAATTAGGAAATGCATATTGTGCAAACTCTGTTTATAAATAGTCTTGTACTAACCTAGTGCTCGGTAAAAATGACCGCGCACACTAACGGGCTATCAACATTCGTGTCGCCGTGTTAAAGCGATCTGGGATCAGCCGCTTTGACTTTGCGGGTTGATTGCTTGGCCTTGTTGATTCAAGTTTCACTTGGGCTCATGAAATCGAGCTTGAGTGAACGAGGCTTGGTTCATTGTGTGAATTGCTTGAATATATTTACATGTCAAATGTAAATATGCTTATTTGTAAAAAAGCACAATGTACATGTAAAGTGGTCTGAATTTGCATAAAAAATGATATTTAATGTTAAAGTCAATACTATCTCCAGAACAACAAAAAAATTGAATGAAGTGTTGAAATAATGAGCTTAATTAATTCCAATCATAGTCAGTCTGCACTAACCGATGCAGATGACAGCGTGATGTCAGGAACATTTAAACACTACGAAATTCGTGCGAAGCTCAGCTCGACCCTATCGACGCAAGTGTTTGAGGCATGGGATACGCAGCTTCATCGCTCAGTTGCGATCAAGCAAATTAAACAAACACATTCATCTGCACCTGCACAGGAAACGCTGATCAAAGAGGCGCGTCTCGCTGCATCTTTAAAACACTCCGCATTTGTCAAAATTCATGCACTTGAAGAAACGCAAGATAGTTTGTTTATTGTGATGGAATTAGTGACGGGTGTTCGCTTCTGTGACTGGATAAAGGAACATCACGGCAAGGATCGTTTGATTCTCGGACATGTGTTGCAGCTCGCAAGCGCAATGCAAGAAGCCCACGCTGCAGGATTGATACATGGCGATATCAAGCCGTCAAATTTGATTGTTGATGGTTCCGGAAAAGTCCGTATTTTGAATTTCGGATTAGTCAATCAACATGAAAGACACCCATCTGAAATGCCTGATTTTGCGGATCCTCATAATAGTATTCCGTACATGGCTCCAGAGCGCTTTACTAATCCAACGGCGACAGCTGCCGGCGATGTTTTTGCGTTGGGAGTCATTTGGTATGAAATGCTCAATGGCGTGTTGCCTTACGCTGAACTGTATGGATTAGCTCTGGTTGCGGCTCAAGTGCAAACTAACTCAGCGCAGTGGTCGTGGTCAAAATCGATCGCAACTGGACAGGAAAAATTAATCTTGAGTATGACCGACAGAGACGCTGGGAAGCGTATTAGTAGTGCGCAAGTCGTGACCGAGATTAAATCTCTGACAGCAAATGATCCGCTTTCGAATAGTTCTGCCTCGTTAGATTTGGCCGTATTGCGTGAGCAAATTGCGAAAAAAAATCAACAAAGGCGGCGCAATTTGGCGGTGATGTTTGCCTTGTTGTTCAGTCTCTGTGGAATTGGTGCGTGGCAGAGTAAGCCATATTGGCCGCAGATTGCTAAAGCACTTAAGCCATATTCCGAATTTAGAGAATTGGAGCAAGGGGCTGAGTACTTAGTTCAATATAGCATCAATAGATCGAATGACACGCTCGATGCAGCGAGCACTCATTTTACGACGGTGTTGGAGCGCAATCCTGAACAAGCCAAGGCGGTAGCCTGTATGTCATTGGTCTATCTGTTCCGTTATAACGCAGAAAAAAGAGATGAAATTTGGCTGCAAAAAGCGAAAGCTAGTGCACAGCAAGCACAGAAAATTGATCGTAATTTGTCTTGGTCACAAATTGCGGATGCGCAGATATTGATTCATCATAATAAATTACCGCAAGCACTAGAGGCAGTCGAAAAAGCACTTTCTCTAGAGGCAAAAAATGTCATCGCCTGGCAAACGAAAATGACGGTCTTATTATTGCAAAAACGTTTTGAGGACGCGATACAGTGGGCAGATCGTGGTGCGCAAGAATTTCCTAGAGATCGCTTTCTATTGGAATTAAAGGCGGCGATTCAGAATCAACAGGAAAACTATGTTGCCGCCGAGCAGACTATACGTCAAGCATTGCTGCGACAGCCGGACTCGCAAAATGCTTACGCTATTTTGGCTGCGGCCCTACAAGGTCAAGAGCGCATTTCCGATGCATTGCAGGCATTGCAGCAAGGCTTGCAAATCCGTCCGTCAGCGATGCAGTATTCGATGATGGGAGGAATTAAATTAAGACAAGGTGAATATGCCGCCGCAGCAGCGGCATTCAAGAATGCCGTATCACCGAATCAGGGTGTTACAGGGAGCTATCTGCGTTGGATGCAATATGCAGAAGCATTGATGTGGACCAGCGACGGCCATGATGAAGGCATGAAGGCATATCAAAAAGCGAAGGACCTTTTAGAGCTGCGTCTTAATCGTGCGCCAGACGATGCCAATTTATTGATGCATATGGGGCAAATTGTATTGAGACAGGGTGATCGTAGCGCGGGTAATAAATATACCAAACAAGCTTTGGAAATCTCACCAGATAGTGGGGAAATCTTGGTGGGCGCCGCAATTAATTACACTTTGCTAGGGGATAAAAACAAGGCCTTACAGTTGATAGCGCAAGCTAAAAAACACAAAATTGAGTCGAGTTTGCTCTCGCATCCAATTCTGACTTCATTAAAAAGCGAAGCACACTCTAGGGTTGAGGGAAAGTAGGCACAGTGGTCTGAGCTTACGAGCGAACGGATCTGGCATACTATTTGCAATCTCCGCATCAATACAATTTTTTTGAAGAGGATACTCGCGGAAATGGCTACGCTCAATCATTCTAAGATTCGTTTTATTGGTTATGCTGTTTCAACTTTTCCTGCTCATCTTGGCGATGGATATGGTGGCGGTACCTACCTTGGCAATTCAGATATGGCGGTCGATATAGCATCGCGAATTGCCATTTTGAAGAATGCGGTCGATACAGCACAAGCCCAGTTACCTGCAGATCAAAATGACGATGTGGTGACCAATGTTTTTATGGCGCCTGAGTTCTTTTTCCATGGGCCACAAGGGCCATATATTTATCCTAGCGCTGATAAAGACCCAATTGCCGAAATATTAGAGGCGTTGCTAGCGACCTTTAATGCTACTGCATACCCAAATTGGACATTCGTATTTGGTACTGTGTTGACTGCTCAAATTGCCAATCCAGAGAAATTGTTTCTTTCTGAAAGCGTGAAGACACGTAACGAAGTCGTAAAATTCTTAGTCGCGCAGGAGAAGAAATCGGCGAGTGGCATTGCCTTGGTCGTGTCGAATACACTAAAAAGTTTTATTCGCGATTGTCAAAATTATCCCGATGTGATTGTTCGTGACAGAGCACTGATCGTGAGCAATATTCCTCTCGACTCACCAACTAAGTCATTGCAAACGAGGCAGATGACTACCGAAAAATATTTCATTTCGGGCGAGGATTTTGTTTTGTTTGACACCGACGGTAAGCATAATGTCATCACCGAACAGATGGTGGCATATCGCCATATAGATTTGTCGAATGGCGATTTGAAGCAGCGTCCTGATGATTTGTATGCGATTTTTAGGCAAAATTATGGCACCAATAATTTTCCAAATTATGTCGATTTTGGTGTGGAAATTTGCCTCGATCATGATGATGAACGATTGCGTTTAAATTTAGGTCAAGAGCCCTTTCCTGAGCGAGGTGACGCCGTGCATGTACAACTAGTTCCATCCTGTGGGTCAGCGATTGCAGGAGCTAGCGTAGTCACCGATATGTTTGGTTTTGTCTTCAATTGTGATGGGCAGTACCCGTTAGATGGGACGCATGATCAAGTTCAGCAAGGTAGTGTGGGGGGCGTGCAAAGTGTCTATGTAAATTACAATCCCGATCCGTCAGGCGCTTATAATTATCATTCAGCACACACACAGTTAGCACGGGTACAAAATCCAGCCCAAGGCAATAATCCAAATCTTAAATCCGCCAGTTTCCTCACTTTGGAAACGGGCGATATAGTGAGTGTCGCCGTGCCAGAACCAAAATTGGACGTAGGCACATTTAGTGACTATTTTGCGGGAGGATATGGTGCCGTACATATCTATGGTTTGAGTCAAGCTTACGTCCTGTATCCAAACACAGATACAGATGCAGTCAGTTGATAAATGGGGTAAGGTAAAAAAATTGGAGAACTTGGCATGTTGTTTGCTCTTGACTTTGAGTGGACATTCTGAAATTATTTTTATTATTGATATTTTGGTTATTTAAATGTAGTAAAGCTAAGATCCAATAAATTTCAGGTATTCTGGTCAATGTTTGTGGAAGTCACTTTGCCAAGCAAAATATTGATTTAATTCCTATCACAAGTATTTTACAGTTCGTACAACGGAGATCAAATTATGACAACGCAAGATTCAGGTAGTAATACGAAAAACGTTCCACCGACCGCCGACACGACGCCACAATGTTGTAATCAGCAAAGCACGAGTGCTGTGCCGCCGACAGCGGACACGACGCCACAATGCTGTGGCAATGATAGTTTGCATGCGACGGCACAAATACCGCCCACTGCAGATACCACGCCACAATGTTGCGGGAACAATGTTGTGCACGCAACAGCGCAATCTGCACCCACAGCCGATACCACGCCGCAGTGTTGCGGGAACAATGTTGTGCACGCAACAGCACAATCTGCACCCACAGCCGATACCACGCCGCAATGTTGCGGGAACAATGTTGTGCATGCAACAGCGCAATCTGCACCCACAGCCGATACCACACCGCAATGTTGCGGGAACAATGTTGTGCACGCAACAGCACAATCTGCACCTACAGCCGACACCACACCACAATGTTGCGGGAACAATGTTGTGCACGCAACAGCACAATCTGCACCTACAGCCGATACCACACCACAGTGTTGTGACTAAATAGTCCTCGCCATTTGGTGGATGTTTTGAATTTTAGTCAGTATTCAGAACTAGGTATTGATCATTTGTATAGTAATAAATTGCAAGGCACTTTTACTAAGTGTCTTGCAATTGTTTTGTCCGTTTTGATATAGCGGACGTAGCAATGCTTTTCGTTCTGAAAGTCATTAATCTATATGTTCTTAACTGCTTCGAATCTGGTGCACTATTTAATTGAGCGGGACACGGTCGATATAAACAGCCTCATGGACGGTCAGTTTATGGTGATAGAGGCTGGACGGCGGAATCGTAATTTTAAGGTCTTCCAAAAGGCCGACCTAGGTTTGTTTGTTAAACAAATTAAGGCGATTGATCCGGTTGAGAATGCGACCTTACGACGGGAAGCTGAATGTTATCGTTTGGCGCAACAGTATGTTGATTGGGCTGCATTGATGCCGCGTTTCGTCGATCACGATCCAGCGCGTCATTGTCTGACAGTAGGTTTGCTCGATGCCGCCGAAAATCTAACGGAGTTTCACTGGCGCTTACAACAATTTCCGACACCTGTAGGCGAATTGTTGGGAGATGCCCTAGGCCGTTTTCATCAAATTACGAGTGAACAGCTCGTTGAGTCCGTTGCGCACACTTTTTTCCCAAAACGCATTCCCTGGATTTTTGCATTTCATCGTGACAATAATCGCGTTAGTGAAGCGGTAATTTCGCTCGGAGAGATCGTTAGGGAAAATGAAAATTTGCATTTGAGTATGGATCGATTGCGTGATCAATGGCAATTTAGTGGCGTGATTCACGGTGACACTAAATGGGATAATTGTGTGGTCTATATGAACGCAAGCAAACAACAATGCCTAAAAATCGTTGATTGGGAGCTGGTCGATTTTGGCGATTGTGCTTGGGATTTTGGCGGTGTCTTGCATTCCTATCTGGCGCATTGGATTGCCATGATGCCATTCGCTGAAACAACTAACAAAGAAGAATTAATACAAGGTTCGAACGTCATGCTGATGCAAATGCAACCGGCGATGCGAGCATTTTGGGCTGCTTACTCCTTGACTCGTAATTTAGATGGATCAGCTCAGCGAGATTTTCTCAAACGCGCTTTGGATTACGTCGCTGCGAGAATGTTGCAAACGGCATTTGAGTATTCCTATTACGCTTCCCAAATGTCTGAACACGTATTGATGTTGGTGCGCATTAGCCAAACCATCTTAAGTGATCCGCAAACGGCTGCGCAGGAATTATTTGGATTTGAAATGGAAAATGTTTGATGATCACCACGACGATCATAAAAGAGGTTGAGCAGGTCTGTAGTGATCTGCAAATTTTGAATCAATCTGCCTATACGTTTCGTGGGGAAGTAACACAACTTGAGGATCATAGCTCGGATATTCAAAACAGTTCTCCGCAAGCAGGTTTCACGAAACAGAGTGTGAACGATACGCTCGTGAATAGCTTACGGGATTTGTTTTACAACAAGTGCTATGTCAGAGATTGCGCGCTTGATGTTGCTACTTTGGTCGATCCAAATCAGTTTTTAGTGGAATTGAGACGCGCGAATAATACCTTGGATACTTGGGATGAAGGCTGGAAAATTTATCAAATGGATCCCAATGGACGAGTCTCAGTGCAGAAGGCGGAACGTAGTCGCAGCGCCAATCCTGGCGAATTTACCAAACATCGTTACACGGGAAAGGCATTAAAAATTGGTGACATCGTGAGCCTGCGGGTTTATCCAGGATCGAGCGATATGAGTGACAGTTTTTATTTTGCGTTTGGTGCCACCTTAACGGATCAATTTGATGAGTTTTCTTTGTTACGATTTTATTTTAATGTCGCCTCAGAGCATGCCGCTGATCTGCTTGCTTGCTTGAGTCAAGCTTTAAATTATTATGCAATTCCATATCGCTTTAAGACACTGTCCATGCCCCAATTGTATCGCCGTGCCGATGGTGCTGTGTTGTATGTGGCGCGCCGTTACTATCCTATTTTAGCGTCCTTGTTGAGTGAACTAGCGCCAGACTTGCTGCCTAAATTGAGGGCGCAAGTCCCTATGTTTTGTAAAACGTTTTTACCAGGCATAGGTTTGGCGGAAGATCCTCGCAATGGAGAAAGTTTTGGCATGCACCGATGCCGCTTGATGGCCTTGGGCATAGTGAATGCTTGGCGCGCAGATACGCAAACAGTTGAATCACGTCTTGCCTCGATACGCGATAGTTTTTCTAGCCAAGGTATTGATTTGGAAAGACCTTACCTGAACTCACGTTCCTCAGAGTTGCAAATGCCAGATGTGCTGCTGGGGAGCGCAGCTTGATGGATAGTCCGCGCATTCAGAATAATCCGCATAATAAAGTCCATTTTCTAGAGGCTGCGGATAAGATAGGCCGAAAATTATGCCGTGAGGCCATCTGGGATACTGGTCGTTGTACTTGGATGGGCTGGTCGATTGAAACCGTAAACCATCAATGGGTGACGGTCTATCGATCTTTGCGTCATGACTTATATGGCGGAACTAGCGGTGTCGCTTTGTTTTTAGCTGAACTTTACCAGTTCACGAAGGATAAACAGCAGCTGAAAGTAATTGATGGCGTGCTCAAACAAATTTTCTCGCATATCTCCGTGACATCTTCGTCTCAGAATTACGGTTTCTATTCGGGTCCTGCAGGTATAGCTTATAGCTTAGTGCGCATCGGTCACCTGCTACAACGAGATGATTTGGTTATCCGTGGTTTGAATATGATGGAAGAACTCGCTGCAGTGGCGCCAAGCGATGCTCAACTGGATGTGATTAGCGGCAGTGCAGGCATGATTCCTGTTTGCTTGACTTTAGCGAAAACTTATCAGCGACCGAGGCTATTGGAGATGGCGGAGCGACACGGTACACATTTATTGCAGTGTGCGCAGAAAAGTGACATTGGTTGGTCTTGGGATACGATGAAAGTACCTGGCCAACAGAACTTGACAGGGCATTCTCACGGTGCTGCGGGCATTGTGACTGCGTTTCTCGAATTAGCTGAGGCGACTGGCGATGTGGCTTTTCGACATGCAGCAATGGAAGGTTTGCGCTATGAGCGACATTTGTTTAATTCGGACGTTTGTAATTGGCCCGATTTACGCGTCATGCCCAATACGAATCACACAGAAAAAATGTCAGTTCAAAATTATTACATGGGTTGGTGTCACGGTGCTCCAGGGATAGGTTTGTCAAGGCTAAGAAATGTTCAATTGCTGCCTGATCGTGTAGAAATTCGCGAAGACCTAGATGCAGCTTTAAAATCAACTGTAGCGACATTTACAGAAAATTGGACGACAAGTAATTGGAACTATTCTTTGTGTCATGGTGCGGCGGGCAACGCTGAGTTACTGATAGTAGCCGGACAGCGTTTTCAGCGCCAGCCACTTATCGACATTGCGGAAAAAATTGGACAGCATGGGATTGATACTTACGCCAAACTAGGTGTGGCTTGGCCATGTGGTAATGGCGGCGCTGGTGAAACGCCAAATTTGATGTTGGGAACTGCTGGAATAGGCTATTTTTATTTGCGTCTGTTTGACCCAGTTGCTGTGCCATCCATTTTGATTATTACGCCGAGTGAGCAGCTATGAACAAGTTTTGCTTTCAATTTATCAACAATATGATCGCTCTTGTTTTTTTGGATATGCCAAATGACGAAATGATGACATAGGTAATAGAAGCTAAGCTGATTTTGCATTCCAGCTACAAAGTAAGTTAAGTCTCCTTGATTTGTCTATACATGATGTTGGGACTATACAATCCGAGTTAGAATAAACGTTGCGTCGTATTAACTCGGCTTTTGTATTGAAATTTCCTCATGCCTGCATCAACAGACAATGTCATTAACACCAAACAATTACTACATTATCAACTTGGTGAAAGCCTAGGTGAGGGAGGTTTTGGTCAAGTATTCAGTGCTTGGGATACCAAACTACATCGTCAGGTGGCTATTAAGTATCTGAAGAATATTACAGCCGGTGTTGATCTTGTGAAAGAGGCGCGTTTGGCGGCCTCTTTACAGCATCCGGCATTTGTTAAAGTTCATGCACTGGAGCAAACGGACCAAAGCCAAGCCATCGTCATGGAGCTGGTGCCAGGTAGAACTTTACGGCAATTGATGGAGACGCAGCCGCCTACTGCCCAAGAAGCAATAGACATCATCCGTCAAATTGCGCAAGCGATGCAAGAAGCTCACAGCGCGGGTTTAATACATGGCGATCTCAAACCATCAAACCTAATGCAAGAACCGAGTGGCGTAATTCGCATCCTAGACTTTGGCTTGGCAACTCAGGCCGATCGAGATGCGACGACTTCCTTGGTGCAATCCGACCCACAAGGAACGATTGCGTATATGGCACCGGAAATATTAACCGGGTCAATACTGCGTCCGAGCGCAGATATTTATGCATTGGGTGTGATTTTCTATGAACTGCTTACTGGCGCGAGACCATTTTCTAATTTGTCTGGATTGGCGCTGGCAGCTGCGTTGATGCAATCGAATTCAGATCAATGGCCTTGGTCGGATGAGTTGCCATTGTCATTGCGCCAACTAGTACGTGTGATGACTGCCCGTCAAATGGATCAACGTCTGGCAAGTATGAAGGAAGTCGCGCTGCAATGTGCGCATTTGGCAGCCTTGGACCCACCATCACTCAGATCAATGTCTTTGGATTTGAAGTCGTTAAAATTAGCTGCCTTACCCAATCCTGCACCACGTGAAATCGACTGGCGGCAATTGCGTAAGCCTTTGTTACGCGGTTTGATCGGATTAAGTTTGATCCTGGGACTGGTTGGCCTTTGGTATTCGCAGCCGTATTGGCAGAAAATGACGGTCAATCTTCAAGCCTATTCCGAGGCTCAAGAAATGCAGCAAGGTCTGCAGGCTTTGGCGTATTTTGATCAACAAGCTAAGATCGATGAGGCAGAGCAGCATTTCGCAAGGATTTTGTCTCGCACTCCTGAAAATGCGGCAGCGATGGCAAGTATGTCACTTATTTACAGTTCACGTTATGCTTACAATGGTCAGGATGTTATTTGGCTACAAAAGGCAGAGGCGAGTGCGCAACAGTCTTTAAAGTTCAATGATTTTCTCGCGATCAGTCACATCGCCAACGCTAAGGTTTTTTCTTTGCGTGATCAGTATTCTCAGGCTTTGGCGGAGTTAGAACGGGGATTGGCTTTAGATCCAAATAGTCATTTGGCGTGGAGTTTGAAAGTAGATGTTCTAATCCGGGCTAAACGACTAGATGAAGCGCTGCAACTTGCTACCCAAGGCGCACAGCGGTTTCCAAATGAGCGCTTATTTCCTGGTCAGTTAGGCCAAATTTATGCGTTGCAGGGAAATTTTAAAGATGCTTTAGATGCCTACGGACAGAGTATTAAATTAAAGCCTGATGTCAGCAATGGATATATTGGTTTGGCGCAGGTGTTGGTACGACAAAAGAGGGTGGATGACGCTGTGTTGACATTGCAGTCAGGGTTGAAAGTGCATACTAGTGCTGAGTTATTGACTGCACTAGGTAGTGTTTTGTTTGCTCGAGGTGATTATGTCGCTGCGACGGCCGCGTTTGAAAGTGCGGTGACCGAAGGAAAAGGAAATCCTAACGACGACCTTGGTTGGGCCAAGTTGGCAGATACTTTGTCTTGGTTGCCAGGGCGCAGTGAAGCTGCGAACAAAGCTTATGACAAAGCACGTTCCATACTGGCGACTAAGCTTATTCAATCGCCGAACAATGTTGATTTGCTATCGCGTATGGCTTTATATGCTGCAAAATTGGGGGCGGCTGGAGAGAGTCAAGTTAAGCTGCAAAGAGTGTTGACATTGGCGCCGGATAATCCAGAAGTACAATTTCGAGCTGCTGTTAGTTACGAAATAGTAGGTAAGCGACCAGAGGCGTTAACTGCACTGGCAAAAGCAAAGTCTTTGGGTTATTCAAGCAAAGCGATAGAGGCTGAGCCTGAATTGCTTGCGCTAAGGCGTGATCCCAAGTATTTGCAGCCATAAGCGTTGTCTTCACGAATCAAACTACTTTGGTATAAATAGCTTAGTGGTTTCGTCGTTTAAGCGGCACCACCTAGTTGCGACACAGTTGACTCATTCTGACATTTCATCGTGATTGTTATGAAATCCAGCCCAAACCTTTTAAATGCCGTCGCAGCGCCTCACTCGGTGTTTTTAGACGCGACGCGCATTGCTCTACCTGATTGTTAGCAAGTTGGAACTGCTCTTGAATCTCTTCCGCTGGAATTTGTTCCACGCGCCGAATTTGGCGATTGCTTTCAATTAACTTATACATGGACGGACGCGAGATTCCTAAGTCGTCGGCTGCGTACTGTATAGTCCATTGATGTTTTTCCATGGCATCGACCACATCTTGTTCAGTCAAGTCACGTAGCTTTTTGCGCTCGAGTAATCCCTCATTGCCTGGACTGACTTCTGCTTTCGCAGGACTTGTTATATTTCGCGGCGGCTGAAAATTAGCGGGGGCGCTGCTAGGTTGCCGCATTTCAGCGCTGGCGCTTGCGGACATTTTTGGGCGCTCGACCATAAGTGCCAACACCGGAAACTCACCCATTTGTATAGAAAGTAATGCACGTTTGAAGGTGTTGCCTAGTTGACGTACATTGCCAGGCCAATCGAAATTGAGCATGTCGCTAATCAAGGCATGCGGTATTTGAGATGCATCAATCGCGGTCAAATTTTTGTTTTGAAGCAGATCCCGAATTAATATGCCTACATCTTCGCGCCGCGCACGTAAAGGGGGAATGCGAATAATAAAACTTTCCAAGCGGCGTAATAGCGCATGATTAAATGACTCATCATACAAATCTTGATCTGTCGCGGTAATCAGGCGAGCGGTTGAGCGCGCATCACGGGTAGCGCCCAGTGGTCGGTACTCGCCGTTTTCCAGCACACGCAAAAGCATAGGCTGGACTGTCGCTGGCGTATTGCCAATTTCGTCGAGAAATAAAGTGGAATTTTGCGCTTCGCTGAAAAAACCATCACGTGTCGTTTGTGCACCTGTGTATGCGCCTCGCGTTGCACCAAATAAGTCAGCCGCAGCAAGCGATTCATTTAAAGCAGCCATGTTAACAGAGATCAGTTTGTGCGAATTGCGCTTACTTAAATTATGTATGCCTTGCGCCGCTACTTCTTTACCGGTACCAGTTTCACCTAACAGTAAGACGGTATTGTCATTGGTGGCTGCTAAGCGAATTAAATCGCGTGTCTGAATCGCGCTGCTGCCAACGCCAAGGAAGCCCTCAACCGGATTTTGTTTAGGTAAACAACGCATCCAATGGATGCAAATAAATACGGCTCTGCCTAAGCCAAGAATTGCGCCGGCCTCAATTTGTGCTGCGCTTATATAAGTTGGATCCCGAATCTCTTTGCCATTGATTTCAACCACCATACGACTGTTAGGAGGGCAAATTGTTATGCCATCACTTGTGTCGCGAACTATGCGTACAGGCTCTCGCGAAATGCCGCCATGCCCGATCGGTAAGGGATCGCTACTAATTTGTTGAAAAGTCGGGCTGAAGCGACTGAGCTCGATGATCGCTGCGTCGATACCGCCAATATATTGGTCGCCGATGCGAGCCAAATCTGGATGCCAGGCGATGGTCATGCCTAGAAGGTGACGATTGTTTTGCGTGCT